>JACPDI010000034.1:0-59231 GCA_016184105.1 Acidobacteriota bacterium | reverse complement strand
CGGGCTCCGCCTGGCCGCGCAGTTCTGGCCCGGCCCGCTGACGCTGGTCGCCGCCGCTGCGGCGGAGTTGGCCGGCGGGGTCGCGGCAGCCGACGGGACGGTCGCCGTTCGCGTGCCGGATCACGCCGTCGCGCGGGCGCTCGCGCGCGGGTTCGGGTTCCCGGTTACCGCGACGGGCGCGAATCGATCCGGCGAACCGCCGGCGTCGCGCGCCGGCGAGGTACGTGCGGCGCTTGGCGACGCGGTGGCCGTGCTGATCGATGCGGGCGAGGCGCCGGGCGGTCCGCCATCCACGATCGTGGACGTGACGCAGCAGCTCCCGCGGCTCGTGCGCGCGGGCGCGGTGGCGTGGGACCGCGTGCTAGAATCGCTGAAGTGAACGCCTCGGAACGCGCTGCGCTGGTCGGGCTGCTCTCATCGCAGATGCAGGCCGCCGATCCGGAGCATGCGCTCGACGAGCTGGCCGGGCTCGCTGAAGCGGCCGGCGCGCTCGTCGTCCTGCGGCTGCTCCAGGAGCGCCCCAGGCCCGATCCCGCCACGTTTCTCGGCAGCGGGAAAGTGGAAACACTCGCCGCGGCATGCGCGGACGCGCGCGTGGACGTCGTGATTTTCGACAACGAGCTGTCGCCCGCGCAGCTCCGCAATCTCGAAGAACGCCTGCGTGTCAAAGTCGTCGATCGCACGCAGCTCATTCTGGACATCTTCGCCGGGCGGGCCCGCACGCGCGAGGGCAAGCTCCAGGTGGAGCTCGCGCAGCTCAAGTACCTCATGCCGCGGCTGGTCGGCGCAGGCACCGCGCTCTCGCGGCTGGGCGGCGGCATCGGGACTCGCGGACCGGGCGAGACCAAGCTCGAAACGGACCGGCGGCGGATTCGTCACCGCATCGCGTCGGTGTCCCGCGACATCGACGACGTGCGCCGGCGCCGCGGTCAGCTCCGCGAGCGCCGGCGCAAGGCGGCGGTCGCCACCGTGGCGCTCGTGGGGTATACCAACGCGGGCAAGACGACCCTGTTCAACGCGCTGACGGGCGAAGCGGCGCGCGCGTCGGACGCCCTGTTTGTGACGCTCGACCCGCTGGTGCGGCGCGTCAAGTTGCCGGACCGGCGCCAGTTCCTCCTTTCGGACACGGTCGGGTTCATCGACCGGCTGCCGCACCAGATCGTCGCCGCATTCCGGGCGACGCTCGAGGAGGCCGCCGAGGCGGAACTGCTGCTGCACGTCATCGACGCGTCGGCGCCCGAACGCGAGCGCCACATCGATACGGTGCGGAGCGTCCTGTTGGAGATCGGCGCGTCGCGCGTGCCGGCCATCGAGGTGTTCAACAAGACGGACCTGCTCGACCCTGTCGAGCGGACGCGGCTCCAGGCCATGCACCCCGCGGGATTCTGCATCTCGGCGCTGCGCGGGGAGGGACGCGCGGAACTGCTGGATGCGATCGCATCGCGACTCGCGCTCGATACGGCGCGCGTGACGCTGGAATTCGGCGTCGACGGGGCCGATCGCAGCGCGATCGCGGAGCTGTACCGTCACGGCCGCGTGCTGCGGCACCTGACGTCGGACAAACGCGTATCGATCGAAGCCGAGCTGCCGCGCCGCGTGCTGCCACGCTTCGCCGCCTATCATTCATGACGCGTGTGGATCGTTCTCTCGTCACGGCCGCGCTGCTGCTTGCCATGGCGGCGGCCTGCGCCCCGAAAACCGCGGCGCCCGTTGCGGCGGCACCCCGGTACCCCTCCTTCATTTTTCCCGGCGTGCCCGGGATCCTCGCGCAGCAGCCCGCGCTCGTCGCGCGGCACGACGGAGCGTGGCGCTTTCTCCAGGCCGGCGACCTGCGTGCGGCGGAGCGCGAGTTCGCCTGGGTCACCGGGCAGCTCCCGACGTTTTTTCCGTCGCAGGTTGGACTCGGCTACGTCGCGCTCGCGCGCCGGGACTACCGCGAGGCGCTCGAGCGCTTTGAGCTGGGACTGGTCGTCGCGCCGAACTATCCGTCCGGGCTGGTCGGACGCGGCGAGGCGCTCCTCGGCCTCGGCCGCCAGGCGGAGGCGATCGTGAACTTCGAGGCGGCCACCGCCGCCGATCCCTCGCTCACCGAGCTGCGCGCGCGCGTCGAGTCGCTGCGCTTCCGCAATCTCGAGGACCAGGTCGCCTCCGCCCGGAGGGCGCGCGACGCGGGCCGGTTCGACGAGGCGGCCACCGCCTACGAGCGCGCGCTGGCCGCATCGCCGGAGAGCGGGTTCCTGTACCGCGAGCTGGCGATGGTCGAACAGCGGCGCGGCCGGCTGGAGCCGGCGCTTGCGCACGCGCAAAAGGCGATCGAACTGGATCCGTCGGACGTCCGCGCGCGCGTGCTGGCCGGGGAGGTCCTGGAGTCGCAGCGGCAGTTCACGGCAGCGATCGCCGAGTACGAGGCGGCTGCCGCGGTCGAGCCGAGCGACGAGCTGGCGAGGCGGATGGAAAGGGCGCGCGAGCGCGCGGCGCTCGCGGAACTTCCGCCCGAGTTTCAGAACATCCAGGCCGAGCCGATGATCACGCGCGCCCAGCTTGCGGCGCTCATCGGGGTCAGGTTGAACGATCTCCTCGAGCAGGCGACGCGACGCGAGACGCCGGTCATGACCGACACGCGCGGGAGCTGGGCCGCGCCCTGGATCATGGCGGTCGTCCGCGCCGGCATCATGGATCCGTATCCGAACCACACGTTCCAGCCGGGCGCGTACATCAGGCGCAACGACCTCGCCATGGCGATCAGCCGGCTGCTGGGAACAGTGGGGACCGCCAATCCGCGCGCGCTCGAGAGGTGGCGCGCGGCGCGCCCGAAATTCGACGACCTGCCGGCCACCCACTTGATCTACCCGGCCGCCGCCCTCGCCGTGGCCGCCGGCGTGCTGCCCGCGATCGACGGGAATACGTTTCAGCCTGGACGCGCGGTGTCAGGCGCCGAGGCGCTCGCGTCGCTCGAGCGCCTCGACGCGCTCTGGCGCGACGGCACGCGGCGCCGGTGATGACGAGCACGCTGACGGCCGCCAATCAGCTCACGCTGCTGCGGATGGCCCTCATCCCCGCCTTCGTCATCTTTCTTCTGTACGGCTACAGCGGGTGGGGGCTCGTCACCCTGGTGGCTGCCGGCATCACCGACGGACTCGATGGCCTCATCGCGCGCCGCACGGGCCAGAAGACCACGCTCGGGGCCTGGCTCGACCCGATGGCCGACAAGCTTCTGCTGGTGACGATGTTCGTGATGCTGACGCTGCCGGGCCTCGGGTTTCCCAACCGGCTGCCGATCTGGCTGACGGTCCTCGTCATCAGCCGGGATGTGGCGATCGTGCTGTCGGTCGCCGTCGTGAATTTCGCGATCGGCCCCCGCACGTTCCACCCGTCGATCTGGGGCAAGCTCGCCACCGCCACCTACATCGTCACCGGGGTGGTCACGCTCACCTTCAACTACCTCAATCGCCCGTCGCCGCTCGTGGCGGCGTGCATTTACGCGTCGCTGGTCGTCACCATCGTGTCGGGCGTCCACTACGTCCGCCACGGGATCCACATCATCAACCAGCAGAGCTGATTGGCCTTGCCGCCGGTCCGACTCAGCGGTAAACTAGGACACTGCCTCCATTTCCAAGACGGAGATGACCCATGCTGGAAGCCTTCCGGAAGGGCAAACCTGCGCGCGAACAGGCCGATGAACTGCAAGTTCTGATTGCGACTGCCCGGCAGGAACGCGAGCAGCTGGCGAAAGCCCTCGCCGATCTGCAGGCCCACGGCGGGAAAGTGACGGAAGCCGCCCGGACGCTCCACAAGGTGGAGGAGCGGGCGGGGGGGATCGCCGCACGCCTGGACGATCTGTTCGAGAAGCTCGGACAGGCGGACAAGAAGGGGGCGACGGCCGAGGCGCTGGACGCGCGGGTCCGCGAGCTGACCGACACCATCGGGAAGGCGGCGCGCGAGGCGGAGAAGCTGACGGCGCCCGACGGCGAGCTGCAGAAGCACCGCAACGCGCTGCAGAGCCTGTCGTCGCACGCGCTGCAGACGCGCGCGAGCCTCGACGCGCTCAAGAAGGAGCAGTCGGCGCTCGACGAGGTCCGCGAGCAGTTGCGGCAGTCGACGACGGATGTGCGCGAGGCGGCGGAGCGCGCGACCGCGCTTCGCACGGAAGTGGATCAGCTGCGCGCGGCGGCGTCGCAGTTCGCGCAGGAGAACGCCCGCGTCCGCGAGATCACGCGCGAGGCGCGCGAGGAAGCCACTGCCGTCACCGAGACGGTGAAGGAAGTCGAAAAGAAGATGGGCGCCCTCGCGAAGCTCCAGGAGCTGACGCGGACGACCGAGGAACGGCTGGCCACGCTGAACGGGCTGGCCGAGCACGTCGGGCAGAAGGTGAAAGCCCTCGAGAACCAGAAGCACACCGTCGAGCACGCCGTGGTCGAGGCCAACCGCCTGAACGAGATGATCTGGCACATGGAAGTCCAGATCGGGAAGTTGAACGAAGGGGCGCGGCAGGCGTCGCGGACCCAGGAGACGGTCGAGCGCATCGACAAGCTGGCGCGGGAGGCGCAGGCGCAGCTCGAGACGGCGACGCGCGCGAAGGACGCGCTCGCGCAGGAGATCGGGCGGCTCGAGCGGGACCGCGGCACGCTCGCCGAATTCATCCGCGGGTACCTGGAGCGGCTCACGCTCGAGCGCCGCGAGTTCGACGGGTTCGAGCAGCGCGTCAAGACGCTGCAGACGACGCTGCGCGAGGCGGAGAACCGGATGGAAGCGGTGGCGGGGCGCGAGCGCAACGTCGCCGCGGTCGGGCAGCGCGCCGACGCGCTGTCCAAGCAGCTCGACGAGCTGGCGATCCAGGCCGAGGAGCTCCAGAAGAAGCAGATGGCGGTCGAAGGGCTGCAGGAAGCGCTGTCGCACGTCGACGAGCTGTCGGCGAAAACGGCGCGCCAGTACGAGACGCTCGTGCAGAGCCGGCAGGATCTGGAGACGCTGCGGCGCGACATCCAGGAGTTCTACAAGAGCCACGCGGCCGCCGCGCAACTGCGCGACCGGCTCGGCGAGGACCGCGCGGCGCTCGAGTCCTTCCTCGAGCGCATGGGCGCGTTCGGCACCAGCGTGCCCGAGCTCGACGCCAAGATGGACGCGATCAACGGCAAGCTGTCGATCGTCGACGAGGCGACGCAGAAGGCGACGAACCTGGTCGGGATTGCCGACGACCTCGATCGCCAGATGACGCGGCTCGCCGGGCAGCAGCAGTTCGTGGAGCGCGTCGAGGTGCGGCTGAACGCGCTCAACGCGCTCAGCGGTGACGTCGACCGCAAGATGGACGAGCAGATCCGGCGCCGGGGGGAGGTCGAAGGACTGCGGAGCGTCTGCGACGGCCTCGCGCTGCAGATCACGGACGTGCAGCAGAAGCTGGAAGGTGTGAGCGCGCTGCAGAACAAGCTGCTGCCGCTCACCGCGCAGCTCTCGATGCTGAAGTCGCAGATCGACAAGGCGCACGCGCGCATCAGCGCCCTGCGCCGCGACGAGTCGGAGCTGGCCGACCAGGAGAAGCGGCTGAGCGACATGCTGGCGAGCAGCCAGAACATCTCGGCGGATACCGGCGAGCGGCTGCGCCAGATCCAGGCGCTCGGCGACGATCTGGCGCGGTCGGTGACGGTGAAGGACGAGCTGGTCGAGGAACTCACGCGGGTGCAGGCGCGGCAGCGTGACGTCGCGCAGCAGCTCGAGGCCTCCGACGATCAGGTCAAGCGTCTCGAGGCGACGCTCAAGTCGCTCGATCAGCGGCGCGCCCAGCTGGCGTTCTCCGAGCGGCGGATCGACGTGTACGAGGCCAAGCTCGCCGAACTGGCCGGACTCACCGGCGAGGTGGAGCGGAAGCTCGAGGCGGTGGCGGCGCGCGAGGGGGTGCTCGACGCGCTGCGCAAGGAGGTCGAGGCCGTGCACGAGGTGAGCGCGCGGTCGCGGGCGGACCTGCAGCACGTGGAGGACCGGCGGGCGCAGCTCTCCATTCTCAAGACGAACGTCGATCAGCTGCTCGATGCGGCGGGGGAGACCGAATCGCGGCTCGCCGCCATCGAGGCGCGCAAGGCGCTGGTCGACGAGGTCCAGCTGAAGACCAGCGTCATCGTCAACATGCTGCAGGACGTGCAGGTGAACATGGAGACGCTCGGCGAGCACAAGGCGGTACTCGACCACGTCATGGAGACCTTCGCGCGCTTGACCGAGATGTCCAGCGAGGCGCAGGCGACGCTCAAAGCGCTGCACACCGAGCGCGAGCTTGCCGAGCGTATCGAGCGCGGCATCCAGCAGCTGCGCGTCAGGACCAGCGCCGCGGCCAGCTAGACAGAAGCCAGAGGCCAGGTACCAGGGCGGTCAAGAGGTCCCGCGTACGCCATCGTCGGTCGTACCTGGCCCCTGACCTCTGACCCCTGGCCTCTATCCGAGTTTCTTCCTGAAATACTCGATCGTGGCGGTGAGCCCCTCTTCCAGCCCCACCTTCGGCTCCCAGCCGAGCAGGGTGCGTGCGCGGGTGATGTCGGGCTTTCGGACCTTGGGGTCGTCTTCCGGCAGCGGCATGTGGACGATCCGGCTCGACGATCCGGTCATGCGCACGATCGTGATGGCGATCTGCTCGATGGTCATCTCGTGCGGGTTGCCGATGTTGACCGGCTCGTTCTCGCCGGACAGCATCAGCCGGATCAGTCCGTCCACGAGATCGCTGATGTAGCAGAAGCTGCGCGTCTGCGATCCGCTCCCGAAGACCGTGATGTCCTCGTTCCGGAGCGCCTGGGCGATGAACGTGGGGACCGCACGGCCGTCATTGATCCGCATGCGAGGCCCGTACGTGTTGAAGATCCGGACGATCTTCGTGTCCAGCCCGTGGTACCGGTGATACGCGACCGTCATCGCTTCCGCAAAGCGCTTCGCCTCGTCGTAGACGCCGCGCGGCCCGATCGGGTTCACGTTGCCCCAGTAGCTCTCCGTCTGCGGATGCTCGAGCGGGTCGCCGTACACCTCCGACGTGGACGCGAGCATGAACGACGCCCCCTTCGCCTTCGCGAGGCCGAGCGCCTTGTGCGTGCCGAGCGCGCCGACCTTCAGCGTCGGGATGGGATGCTCGAGGTAGTCGATCGGGCTGGCCGGGCTCGCCCAGTGCAGCACGTAATGGACCGGGCCGTCGATGTAGATGTAGTTCGTGACGTCGTGCTTGATGAACAGGAAATCCTTGTTCGCCAGGTGCGCGATGTTCGCCAGATCGCCCGTGAGCAGGTTGTCGACCCCGACGACCGAGTAGCCTCGTGCGAGGAGGGCATCCGCCAGGTGCGAGCCGATGAAGCCTGCGACACCGGTGATGACGACCCGTTTGCCGTGTGTCATTCGAAGGCCTGCTTGCCGAACCCGCGCAGGACGGTGAGCCAGATGATCTTGAGGTCGAGCGCAACCGACCAGTTCTCGATGTAATACAGGTCGTACTCGATGCGTTTCTCGAGCGACGTGTTGCCGCGCCAGCCGTTGACCTGCGCCCAGCCGGTGATGCCCGCCTTCACCTTGTGTCGCAGCATGTACTGCGGGATCCGCTGCTTGAACTGATCGACGAAATACGGGCGCTCGGGCCGCGGGCCGACGATCGACATGTCTCCCTTGAACACGTTCCAGAACTGCGGCAGCTCGTCCAGATCGAAGCGCCGCAGGTGACGGCCGATCGGCGTCGCGCGCGGGTCGTCGTCGCGCGCCCAGACAGGGCCGGACGTGTCTTCGGCGCCCGCGTACATCGAGCGGTACTTGTAGACGGTGAACGCCTTGCCGTCGAGCCCCATGCGCTCCTGCCGGTAGAAGACCGGGCCCTCGGAGGTGAGCTTCACGATGGCGGCGATGATCGCCATCGGGATGGCGAGCACGGCAAGCGCCGCGGCGGAGATCGCGATGTCGGTCATGCGCTTCAGGACCGAGTTGAAGCCCTGGAGCGGGACGTCGTTGATCGCGATCATCGGGATGCCGTCGAGGTCCTCGAGCCTGGCGCGGATCGCGATGAACTGCAGCAGGTCGGGGATGACGCGGACGTCGACCACCTCGCGGCTCGTCTGGTCGATGATCGTCAGCATCTTGACGTGCTCTTCGAGCGGGAGCGCGACATACACCTGGTCGACGCGCTCGCGCTGCAGGATCTCGCCCACGTCGGCCAGCGTGCCGAGCAGTGGCAGGCCGCGATAGCCGATGTGATCGCCCACCGCGCGGTCGTCCACGAACCCGACGATGAGATACCCGAGCTCCCGGTGCTCGATGACCTTGTCGGCGACGAGGCGGCCGAGCTCTCCGGCGCCCGCAATGAGCACGCGTTTCAGCCCGATCCCGGCGCGCCACCGGCGCTGGAGCAGCTCGCGCACCACCACGCGCGACCCGAACGTGAAGAGGACCGTCAGGGTCAGGAACAGGGCCCAGACCAGCTGCGAGATCTCGTAGACGCCCCGGTCCTTGTTGACGTCCGACACGTAATACGCCTGGAAGTACAACGTGCCGACGATGCCGAGAACGACGGCGAGGACGGTGCCGATGAAGACGCCGAAGAAGTCGTCGACGCGCGACCGTCCGCGGCGCAGCCGATAGACGCCGTGGAGCTGGAAGGCCAGCGGGACCAGCATGCCGATGAACGGCATGACCTGGAGGTAGTTGCCGAACGGGGGGCGTCCCTTCGTGAGCGGGATCAGGCCCGAATCGAACCGGATGTAATACGCCGCCGCGAACGCCAGCATCCCCAGCAGGGCGTCGGCGAGGATGTGCAGCGTGACGAGCAGGCGGTTCTGGCGTCGGACCATCAGTTCAGCGAATCCTGGACCGCGGCGGTCATGCCGCGGACGAAGTGTTCCGTGGAGAATCGCAGCGCGTGCGCGCGCAGCGTTCCGGCGTCGACGTCCATCGCGGCGACGCGGCGGAGGCCGGCGGCGAAGGCCGTCACCGACGCGTCCGGCACGAGCACGCCGGTGACGCCGTCCTGCACCGTTTCGAGCGCCCCTCCGCGGGCGAGCGCGACCACGGGGCACCCGCACGCCTGCGCCTCGACCGGCACCATCCCGAAATCCTCCTCGCCTGGCATCACGAGCGCCACGGCCCCGCGGTAGAGCGTGCGGATGTCGTCGTTCGTCAGCGAACCCAGGAATTCGATGCGTGGGGACGCCAGCCGGCGCAGCCGGGACAGCTCCGGACCCCGCCCGACGATTTTGAGCGGCATCTGGAGGGCGTCGGCGGCCGCGATGGCCAGGTCGAGCCTCTTATACGGCACCAGCGCGGACACCACCAACAGGTAATTATCGGCTAATCGGGCGTCGGGCGTGAAGAAGTCGGTGTTGACCGGCGGGTGCACGACGGTCGCCGCCCGTCCGTAGTAGCGAGCGATGCGGGCGGCGACGTGCCGGGAGTTCGCGACAAACCGGTCGACGCGCGCCGAGGTGTCCGCGTCCCAGCGCGACAGCCGCCGCATGTAGCGCCGGAGCAGGCGCATGGGGACGCGCCCCATGCGTTGCTCGCCGAAATACGCGTCGAACTGGTCCCAGGCATACCGCATCGGCGAGTGGCAGTAGCAGACATGGGTGGCGCGCCCGGGCCGCACGACCGCCTTGGCGGCGCAGTGGCTGCTGCTGATGATGAGATCGTAGCCGTCGAGGTCGAACTGCTCGATCGCGAACGGAAAGACCGGCAGATAATGCCGGTACAGGCGAGAGGCGGCGGGAAGGCGCTGGACGACCGAGGTCCGGCGGACGCGCCGCTCGATGACCGGTGAGACGCTGCCGCGATCGTGCAACAGCGTGAAGACGTCCGCCTCGGGGAACATGCCGCAAAGCGCCTCGAGCACGTACTCGCCGCCCCGCATCCCGGTCAGCCAGTCGTGGATCAGCGCGACCTGTGGCATTTACCTGGACCCCACCTCGTCGTAGATCGCGCGCACCCGCTCGGCCGATCGCGACCACGAGAACTCCCGCGCCCGCTTGAAACCGCGCTCCCGCAGGCCGACGCGAAGCGAATCGTCTGTGAGCACCGTCTTGATGCCGGCCGCGATCGCTTCGGCGTCGTACGGATCGATCAGGAGTGCGGCGTCGCCGGTGACTTCCGGCATGGAGGAGACGTTCGACGTGACGACCGGCGTGCCGCTCGCCATCGCTTCGAGTGGCGGCAACCCGAACCCTTCATACAGCGATGGGAACACGAACACGGCGGCGAGGCGATAGAGCGCGGCGAGCGTGTGGTCGGGCACGAAGCCGAAGAACCGGACGTGCTGGTGCAGCTTGTACCGGTGCACCGTGCGGCGGAGCGTGGCGTACTTGGAGATCTCGTCGCCGATGATCAGCAGCTTGAGATCGTCGAAGCCCTCGCGGCGAAGCTGATGAAACGCCTCGATGAGCCGTTCGAGATTCTTGTGCGGCTTGATGTTTCCCGCGTACAGCAGGAACTGGCCGGTGAGCTGGTACCGTTCGCGGACGCGCTCCATCTCGTCGTCGGTCGGGCGGGTCCAGAACCGGTCGTCGATGCCGTTGTAAATGACCTCGATCTTGTCCGGCGGGATCCGGAAGTACTGGAGGATGTCGCGCTTGGACGTTTCCGAGACGGTGATGATCCGTTCCGCCTGGTGCGTGGCCGTCCAGAGAAACATTCGCGCGTATGCGTGCGCGAGCTTCCGGTGGGGCAGGTACTGGGGAAACCGCAGGTGGATGCAGTCGTGGATCGTGACGACGGCGCGGCACGGCACGAAGGGGGGCAGCACGTAGTGGGGCTCGTGAAGCAGGTCCACCTTGTGGCGGCGCAGGTCGAGCGGGACGCTGAACTGCTCGGCGACCGAGTAGGGACGCGAGGCGTCCGGCACGGCGGTGAAGTTCGGGCCGAGGTCGCGCGCCATCGCGCAGTGGTCCGGCCGGCAGATCAGGACGTACTCGTTCGTGCGGTCCTGCAGCGCGAGCTGCTTGAGGATGTTGCGCACGTACGTGCCGATGCCATAGTCGTGGAGCTTGCGCGCGTCGATCGCGATTCGCATCGTGGGGTCAGATCCAGAATTCTAACTTTTTTCGTGGGCTGGCACCGTCCGGGGTCAACCCACGAAAAAAGTTAGAATTCTGGATCTGACCCCACGATACAGCTGCAACAGCCAAGTCCAATACGGGTGATGTTTACGATAGAAGGCCAGTTGGCTCCGGCGGTAGCCAGCTTCGACCAGATGTGGTGATTTTGCGCGAGAACGGCCCCGCAGGTGTGTCACGGTGGCCACGGGGGTGAAGAGGACGCGGCGGCCGAGACGCCTCACGGCCGCGCAGAAGTCCGCATCCTCCAGATACATGAAGTACCGCTCGTCGAGCAGCCCGGCGTCCACCGCGTCGGCCCGGCGCACCAGCAGGCACGCACCCGTCACCCAGTCGGGAAAGTGCTCGACCGAGGTCCGCCGTTCCACCTCGCGCACTGCCCAGGCGGCGCCTCGCGCCGCCGCCGTCCCAAGCCGCTTCTGCCGCGCTTCGTTGATGGGGCCAGGCATCGGCCCGAAGGACAGCTCCGGCCGTCCCTGCGCATCAACCAGCCTCGGCCCAGCGACCCCGACGCCCGGAACGGCTTCGGCGCGGCCGACCAGGCGGTCGAGCGCACCTTCCGGCACGATGGCGTCGCTGTTCAGCAGCAGGACCCAGCGGCTGTTTCCCGGGGCGGTTTCGCGGATTCCCACGTTGTTGGCCGCGGCAAAACCGCGGTTCTCGGCGAGCGCCACCACCTTCACTTGCGGAAACCGGGACCGCACCATCGCCACCGAGTCGTCGGAGGAAGCGTTGTCGACCACGACGATCTCGTGGGGAACGGCAGGCGGATGCGCGAAGAGGGACTCGAGGCAGGCCGCGAGATCCTCCCGCACGTTGAAGCTGACGATGATGACAGCCAGCTGCGGACTCATCGGCGCGCGACCCTTTCGAGGACCTGCAGGGTGTCCTCGGCGGCGCGGTCCCAGGAGTAGCGGGTTAGTACGGCGGGGGCCGCTTCGAACACCCGCAGCCGCGCCCGGTCATCGGTCAGCAACGTCCGGATGGCCAGCGCGAGCGCGTGAACATCGCCAGGCTTCACGAACACCGCCGCGCGGCCACACGTCTCGTGCGCGATGGCGGTATCGGCGACGATCGGCGGGACTCCTGAGGCGAGCGCTTCAAGCGGCGTCAGTCCAAACCCCTCATAGTCTGAAACGAACGCGAACACCCGCGCGCGCGCGTACAAGTCGTTCAACCGCTCGTCGCTGACGTAATCGGCGAGCTCCACGGCATGCTCGATCTCCAGGCTGGCGGCGAGCGCCCGAAGATCCTGGCGCGGCTGGGTCCGGTTCTCGCCGACAACAACCAGGCGCGCGTCGCGCACGTGGGGCAGCACGCCGCGGAGGGCCGCCATCAGCTCGGGAACATGCCGCCTGGTGAACACCGACCCGACAAACAGCACCATGGGTTCGCGAGCGATTGGAACCGCCGGCGGGCGCGGGCGCGGCACACCGTGGCGCACCACGTGGATGCGGTCCGCTGGAACGCCGAAGGCCTGCGAAATCTCCGAGGCGGAGAACTCGGACACGGTGAGGATCGCGGCAGCGCGCCGGGCGGTCGCGCGGGTCAGCAGCCGGCGCCGCGTCCCCTCGCGGAACGTGAACCACTCGGGGTGTGCCACAAACGACACGTCGTGAATCGTCACCACGATCGGCACCCGTGCGCCGAGTGGCGCCGTGTAGGCGGGACAGAAGAGGACCGCGGGCCGCTCGCCCGCCGCGATGCGCGCCAGCGTGCGCTGCTCCCACCAGGTGCCCGCCGGCCCGTGCCCCGTTTCGATCATCCTGAACCCGAGCTCGCCGGCGTTCCGAAGGTCGTGAGCGCACAGCACGATCTCATGCAGCGAGGCGACGTGCGGCGCATTCCAGCGCCGGAGAATCTCGCGCAAGTAGCGACCCACTCCGGTGGGGCGGCCCGCCAGCTCGCGCGCATCAACGAGGACCTTCATGCCCTCTCCCGCCGGCGCCGCAGGGCCGCGTCGTATGCGCGCCTGAGGGCCTCCGCCGAGCGCGTCCAGGAAAACGCCCCGGCGCGCGCACGGCCGGCTTCAGCGAGCGCGCGCCCCCGCGCTGAATCCGTCGCGAGACGCCACATCGCGTGGGCAATCGACTGCTCGTCCTCAGGGTCCACAAACAGGGCGGCATCGCCGAGGACCTCGGGGAGCGAGCCGCGACGCGACGCGATGACGGGCACCCCGGCCGTCATCGCTTCGAGCGCCGTGAGGCCAAAGCCCTCGTGCAGTGACGGGATGAGGAGCGCGAGCGCCCCTTCGTAAAGCTGGCGTTTCTGTGGCGGCGAGACGTATCCCAGCCGGACCACGCGATCCTTCAGCGGTGGACGTCCAATCTGGGCGAGCCAGGCGGCCGACGAATCCAGGATCTTTCCGGCCAGGTGCAGCGGGGGTGCGCCAGGCAGCCGGTCGAGCAGCCGCGTGTAGGCGGCCAGCAGCGCGCCGATGTTCTTGCGCGGCTCGAGAGTCCCGATGAACAGGAAGTAGCCGGAAACGGGCGTCTGCGCGCGCGGCTCCCACGCCGGAGCGCCGGCCGGCACGAGGGCGACGCGTTCGTCCGGCACGCCGAGAATGCGCGTCACCTCGGCCGCGGTCACCTGCGACGAGACCACCACCAGGTCGGCGCGCTGCGCATGCTCCCGCGCGAACCGGGGATAGTCCCGGCGGATCTCCCGCTGCGTTCGCTCCGGATGGCTCAGGAAGTCAAGGTCGTGAATCGTGATCACCTGCGCGGCGCGCCGCGCCGGCATCAGCAGCGGGTGCGCCGAATGCGCGATGTCCGCCGGCCCCGCAAGCGCTTCGATGGGCGGCCATCCGGCGCGGTGCCACGCGCAGTTGAGCACGCGTACCGGGACGCGGGCATCCACCGCCTCGACGCCGGGCAGATCCGCTGCCTCGAACCGATCCTTCCACGAGCTCGAGAACACGACGACGCGATCGTCGGGTCGAGCCCGCGTCACCTCGACCAGCGCCCGGGCCAACTCGTGGACATATTCGCCGACCCCCGTGCGCTCCCGCAGGGCCGGCCGGTAATCCAGGATGATCCGCAAACGGCTGCCATGCTAGCACAGGCATAGGGCGTACCCCCGCTTCCCGCCCGTGCCGACAAGTGCTTGTCTTTCAATGGATTGACAGCCTTTTCAAGCTCATGTTACGTTAGGGAGTTTTATGCGAATTGCGATCATAGGTACAGGGTATGTCGGCCTCGTTGCCGGCGCCTGTCTGGCGGAGACCGGCAATCAGGTCATCTGCGTCGACAGGGAGGAATCCAAGATCGCGAAGCTCCGGCGGGGGAAGATCCCGATCTACGAACCTGGCCTCGAGGAGCTGGTTACACGGAACAAGAAAGAGGCACGCCTCTCGTTCACCACCACGCTGGAGCGCGCCGTCCGTCAGTCGCAGATCATTTTCATCGCCGTGGGGACGCCGCCAGGCGACGACGGATCGGCCGACCTGCAACACGTGCTCGGCGTCGCCCGGGAAATCGGCCGGGCGATGAACGGCTACAAGGTCATCGTCGGCAAGAGCACGGTGCCCGTCGGCACGTCGGTGAAAGTCCGCGATGTCATCCGCCGCGAAACGACGCATCCCTTCAGCGTGGTCAGCAATCCGGAATTCCTGAAACAGGGGGCGGCGATCGAGGACTTCCTGAAGCCGGACCGGGTGGTGGTCGGGGCGGAAGATCCGCGCGCGGCCGACCTCATGGTGGAGCTTTACAAGCCATTCACGCGCACCGGCGCTCCGATCATGGTGATGGACTGCGCCAGCGCGGAGCTGTGCAAGTACGCCGCGAACGCGATGCTCGCGACGCGCATTTCGTTCATGAACGAGGTGGCGAACGTCTGCGAGCTGTTCGGCGCCGACGTGGACCAGGTGCGGCGCGCCATCGCCGCCGACAAGCGGATCGGTCCGGCATTTCTCTTCCCGGGGATCGGCTACGGCGGCAGCTGCTTTCCGAAAGACGTCAAGGCCCTCATCCGCTTCTCGGGGGACCGCGAGTACGAGTTCCGGATCCTCAAGGCGGTCGAGGACGTCAACGAAACGCAAAAAACACGGCTGCTTGGGCGGATGGAAAAGCACTTCGGCTCGCTGAAGGGCAAGCGCGTCGCGGTGTGGGGCCTTGCCTTCAAGCCGAGGACCGATGACATGCGGGAAGCGCCCGCCATCGCGCTGATCAAAGGGCTGCTTGCCAGGGGGGCGCGCGTGCAGGCCTACGATCCCGAGGCGATGGAGGTGGCCAGGGGCATCTTCGGACCCAAAGTGGAGCTGGCCAAGAGCGGGTACGAAGCGTTGAAGGGGGCCGACGCCCTGGTGGTGGCCACGGAGTGGAACGAGTTCCGCGAACCCGACTTCGCGCGCATCAAGAAGCTGATGCGCGAGCCGGTTGTATTTGACGGCCGGAACATCTACACGCCCGGCGTGCTTCGCGCGCAGGGTTTCACGTACTTCTCGATAGGGCGGTAGGCGCCGATGGCCACGATCCTGGTCACCGGGGGCGCGGGATACATCGGGAGCCACGCCGTCAAGGCGCTGCTCGCCAGCGGGGACCGCGTCGTCGTGTACGACAACCTGTCAGCCGGCCACTCAGAGGCGGTGGCCGCGCTGGCCCGCCGGTTCGGCGGCGAGCGGGTGTCGCTCGTGCGCGACGACATCCGGAACGTGGATGCGGTCCGCCGCGCGTTGCGCGACCACGGCGCGGATGCCGTCATGCACTTTGCCGCGTGGCTTTCGGTCGGCGAGTCGGTGCGGGATCCGATCGGCTACTACCGCAATAACGTGGCGGGCGCGCTCTCGGTGCTCGAAGCGATGGCCGCCGAGGGCGTCACGTCGTTCGTGTTCTCCTCGACGGCGGCGGTGTTCGGCAACCCGATCGAGACGCCGATCACCGAGGGTCACCCGACGCAGCCCATCAACGCGTACGGCGAAACGAAACTGGCCATCGAGCGTGCGCTGCCGCACTTCGAGCGCGCGTACGGCCTCTCGTCGGTCGTCCTTCGGTATTTCAATGCCGCCGGCGCCGATCCCGAGGGAGACCTTGGCGAGGACCACGATCCGGAGCTGCATCTCATTCCGCTCGCCCTGGCGGCCACGCAGGGGGGGACCCCGCTGAGCGTGTTCGGCGACGACTATCCGACGCCAGACGGGACGTGCCTCCGCGACTACATCCACGTCTCCGACCTGGCCGACGCGCACGTGCTGGCGCTCCGCCACCTGCGCGCGCGCGGCGCGTCCGCATCCTACAATCTGGGCAACGGCCGGCCGACCTCGGTGCGGGAGGTCATCGAGGCGGTCGAGCGCGTCACCGGACGCAGAGTCGCGTGGAGCATGGGCACGCGGCGGGAGGGAGACCCGGCGGTGCTGTTTGCGTCGAGCGAGCGGATCAAGGGCGAGCTGGGCTGGCGCCCGCGCTTCGAGGACATCGACACGATCGTCCGCACGGCGGCGGAATGGTCGCGGCCGGGCGGCGGCTTCGCGAGGAACCTGGCCTGATGTCGCGCATTCGCGGCGCGCTGCGCGATCCGCTGCTGTCGGTCGTCATGCCCGTCTTCAACGAGCGTGAGACCATCAGGGAGATCATCGGCCGCGTGCTGGCGGTCGGGATTCGGACCGAGCTGATCGTTGTGGATGACGGCTCGACCGACGGCACCCGGGAGATCCTCCGGGAGCTCCACGCGCAATACGGCTTCACGCTGATCTTCCAGGAACGCAACCAGGGCAAGGGGGCCGCGCTGCGGCGGGGATTTGTCGAGGTCACCGGAGACATTGTCGTCATCCAGGACGCGGACCTCGAGTATTCGCCGGAGGAATTCCCGAGCCTCATCGAGCTGATCTGCGAGGGGCGCGCCGACGTCGTCTTCGGCTCGCGGTTCCTCGGCCGGCATCGCGTCTTCCTGTTCACGCACTACGCGGGCAACCGGCTGCTGACGCTGCTCACCAACGTGCTCTACAACACGATCCTGAGCGACATGGAGACCTGCTACAAGGCCATGAGGACCGAGGTCCTGCGGTCGTTCACGCTGCGGTCGAACGGGTTCGGCATCGAGCCGGAGATCACGGCCAAGATTTTCAAGCGGAAGTACCGCGTGTACGAGGTCCCCATCACGTACGATGGGCGCGGCTACGACGAAGGCAAGAAGATTACCTGGCGCGACGGTGTCGTCGCGCTCTGGGTCCTGCTGAAGTACCGGTTTACCGAGTGAACGCCTTCCTTCGCCTGCTTCGCTTCGCCCTGCCGTACCGCGGCCGCCTCGTGGCGGCGCTCGCGGCGATGCTGGCGTACGGCGCGGCGTCGGCGGGAATTGCGTACCTGATCAAACCGATATTCGACAAGGTGCTGCTCGCCGGGATCGACATCTGGTCCACGTCGGCGCTGATCCTCCTCGCCTACCTGGTGAAGGGCATCGGCGCCTATTTTTCGGTGTACCTGATGACCGACGTGGGGCAGCGCGTGGTGCTCGACGTCCGAAACGCGCTCTTCGGGCACATCCTCGGGCAATCCGCCAGCTTTTTCGCGCGGCGAACCAGCGGCCAGCTGATGTCGCGGATCACCAACGACGTCGGCCAGATCCAGCAGGCCGTCTCGGAGACGATCGGCGATCTGCTCCGTGAGACGCTCGCGGTGGCCGGATACCTCGCGCTGATGTTCTGGTACGACGCGCGACTTGCGCTGGTCGTGCTCACGGCCGCTCCCATCGTCGTCTATCCGCTCGTGCGCCTCGGGCAGCGGGTGCGCCGGACGACGCGGCGCAGCCAGGAAGATCTCGAGAACCTGACGCACATCACCGCGGAGGCGTTCACGGGCCACCGGATTGTCAAGGCGTTCGGCGCGGAGCGCCAGGAGGTGGAGCGATTCGAGCGCGCCTCCGCGCGGCTGTATCGAACCAACATGAAGGTGATCGGCACGGTGTCGGTGCTGCCGCCGCTGATGGAAGTGCTTGGCGGCGTCGCCATCGTCGGGGCGCTCTGGTACGGCAGCCGTGAGATCGCCGCCGGCCAGCTGACGACGGGCGAGTTCGCGGCGTTCCTGGCCGCCTCGTTCCTGATGTACGGGCCCGTCAAGAAGTTGAGCCGCGTCAGCGCCAACCTGAACCAGGCGGTGGCCGCATCCGAGCGCATTTTCGAGATGATGGACACGCACTCGGAGGTGCTGGACCGCCCGGGCGCGCAGCCGCTGCCGCCGATGCGGCACTCGGTCGAGTTCCGCAACGTCTCGTTCGCCTATGACGACGCGGCGGCAACGCCGATCCTCCGGGAGGTGTCGTTCGACGTTCCTGCCGGCCGGATGTTCGCCATCGTCGGCCTGAGCGGGGCCGGCAAGACGACCCTGGTGAACCTGATCCCGCGATTTTACGACGTGACGGGGGGCGCGATCGCGATCGACGGAACCGATATCCGTGACGTCACGCTGCAGTCGCTGCGCGGGCAGATCAGCATGGTGACGCAGGAAACGGTGCTGTTCGACGACACGATCGCGCGCAACATCGCCTACGGCGCGCCGGGCGCGACCGATGCGGACATCGAAGCGGCGGCCAGGGCGGCGCACGCCCACGAGTTCATCACGGGGCTGGCGGGGCAGTACCAGAGCCGCATCGGCGAGCGCGGGCAGCGGCAGCGCATCGCGATCGCGCGCGCGCTCCTCAAGAACGCGCCGATCCTCATCCTCGACGAAGCCACGTCCTCGCTCGACGCCGAGTCCGAGCTGCTCGTGCAGGACGCGCTGGCGACGCTGATGGCGAACCGCACGTCGTTCGTCATCGCCCATCGCCTGTCCACCGTCCGCCGCGCCGATGCGATCATCGTGCTCGAGGCGGGGCAGATCGTGGAGCAGGGGCGGCACGACGAGCTGCTCGCGCGCCCGGACGGCGCCTACGCGCGACTGTACGCGCTGCAGTTGTTCGACCGCAGGAAGGAGCCCGCAAACGCGTGATTAAATCGATGACGGGGTTTGCCTCGCTCTCGCGCGACGACGAGGCGGCGAGCATCGGGGTGACGCTTCGCGCCGTGAACCATCGCTATCTCGATCTGCAGGTCCGGCTGCCGCAGGCGCTGGCCGCGCTGGAACCGAAACTGCGCGCGCTCGTGCAACAGCGGCTGGGGCGCGGACGCGTCGAGCTGAACGTGTCCGTCCAGATGCGGCAGGCGCAGGCGCCCGACGTGCTGCTGAACGACGCGTTCGTCGAGGCGCTGAACGCCGCGCTCGAGCAGGCGCGCGCCCGCGGCCTCATTGCGGGGCCGCTCGGTGCCGGCGACCTGCTGCGCGTGCCGCAGGCGCTTGTGATCCGCGATCGCGCCGAGGCGATCGAAAACGGCACGGCGGCGTCGCTCGAGCGCGCCGTCCTCGAGGCGGTGGGCGGGGCGCTCACGGCGCTCGACAGTATGCGCGCGCGCGAAGGGGAGGGGCTCGCGGCGGACCTGGAGAGCCGGCGGATGCGCCTGCGGGATCTCATTGCCCGCGTCGCGAGCGGCGCCGATACCGGCCGCGCCGCCCGCGAGCAGCAGCTCGCCGAGCGCATCCGCGAGCTCGGCGCGGACGGTACGGTCGATCCGGCCGTGCTCGCGCAGGAGATCGTGCGGTTCGTCGCCAGGTCCGATATCACCGAGGAAGTCGTCCGGTTCAACACGCACCTCGAGCACTGGCAGTCGCTCGCGGCCGGCGGGGAGCCCTGCGGCCGCAAGCTCGATTTCCTGCTGCAGGAGCTGAACCGCGAGATCAACACGATCGGATCGAAGGCGGAGGGGGCCGCGGTGTCGGCCCTCGTCGTCGAGGTCAAGGCGGAACTCGAGCGCGTGCGCGAGCAGGTCCAGAATGTCGAGTAAAGAGGGGCTGCTGTTCGTCGTGTCCGCGCCGTCGGGGACGGGCAAGACGACGCTGGTCGAGCAGCTCGTGCGGCTCGTCCCGAACCTGCGGATGTCGCGCTCCTACACGTCGCGGCCGGCCCGGCCGGGCGAGTGCGACGGCGTCGACTATAATTTTGTGACGCGCCCACGCTTCGAGGCCCTGATCGCCGGGAACGAGTTCCTGGAGTGGGCCAACGTGTTCGGGAACCTGTACGGGACGCGCCGCGCCGACACGGAAGCGCTCCTGGCGGCGGGACAGGACGTCGTGCTGGTCATCGACGTCCAGGGGGCGCGACAGGTCCGCACGTGCGGCCCGCCGACGATCAGCGTGTTCGTGCTCCCGCCCTCCTACGACGCGCTCGAGCAGCGGCTGCGCGGGAGGTGCAAGGACCCGGAGGACGCCATCCGGCGCCGTCTCGCCACCGCGCGTGACGAAGTGGCGGCGTTTGCCGAATACGACTACGTCGTGGTCAACGACCAGTTCGACGCCTGCGTGGACCGGCTGCGCAGCATCGTGACGGCGGAACGGGCGAGGCTCGACGTCGTGCGGCCTGCAGCCGAGTCGATCGTGTCGACGTTCCGGGTGAAGGCGTGAAGGGCAAGCGGCGGCGGACGCCGCCCGGTGGAAGTACAGGAGAAGGATCGTGCAGAGAACCGAAGTGAAGAACGCGTTTGAATTCGTCGCCGTGGCCAGCGCCCGTGCGCGGCAGCTCCTCAACGGATGCACCCCGAAGGTCGAGGCGATGACGCCCAAGAAGGCGCGGGTGGCGATGAAGGAAGTGAAGTCCGGCGCCGTGCGCAAGGAAGACACGCCGGCCCGCTGACACAGGGGGCATCTATGTCGCTGATCGCGTTGGGCGTGAGCGGAGGCATCGGGGCCTACAAGGCGGTCGAGGTCGTGCGGCGTCTCCAGCAGCGCGGGCATGACGTCGTCGCGGTCATGACGCGCAGCGCGCGCCGGTTCGTGGGGCCGGTGACGTTCGAGGCGATCACGCGGCACACGGTGATCACCAGCCAGTGGACGCCGGGCATGAACGCCGACGTCGAGCACATCTCGCTCGCGACGGACATCGACCTGCTGCTCGTGGCGCCGGCGACCGCGAACATCGTGGGCAAGTTCGCCAACGGTATCGCGGACGACTTTCTCACCTCTTTGTACCTGGCGACACGGGCGCCGGTGCTGCTCGCGCCGGCCATGAACACGCGCATGCTCGAGCACGAGGCGGTGCAGCGGAACGTCGCGACGCTGGCCTCGCGCGGGGTGCGCTTCGTGGAGCCGGGCGAGGGCTACCTCGCGTGCGGCTGGATGGGGAAGGGGCGGCTGGCCGAGCCCGACGCGATCGCCGAGGCGGCCGAGGACGTGCTGCGCCCGCGCCAGTCCCTGGCGGGCCGCCGCGTGGTGGTGAGCGCCGGACCGACCTACGAGGACCTCGATCCCGTCCGCTTTCTGGGGAACCGTTCCAGCGGCAAGATGGGGTTTGCCGTCGCCGCGGAAGCGCATCGCCGCGGCGCGCACGTCACGATCGTGTCCGGTCCCACACGGCTGGAGCCTCCACCGGGCCCCGCGGTCGTTCGCGTGCGGTCGGCCAGGGAGATGGGCGAAGTCGTGCTGCAGCATGCAGGCGGCGCCGACCTGGTGGTCATGGCCGCGGCCGTGGCGGATTACACCCCCGCGGCCGGCGCCGCGCCGGTCAAACTGCCCAAGGACGATGGCACGTTGACACTGAAGCTCAGAAGGACGATGGACATTCTGGGCGAGCTGGGCCGGCGGCGCGAGGGCGCCCCCTCGCCAGTGCTCGTCGGGTTCGCCGCGGAAACGGGTGAGGTCGAGCCGCGCGCTCGCGAGAAGCTCGCGGCCAAGGCGATCGATCTGATCGTCGCCAATGACGTATCGCAACCTGATCGCGGCTTCGACACCGACATGAACGCCGCGACGATCGTCTCGGCGGCGGGCGAAGAGCGCCTGCCGCTGCAGAGCAAGCGTGACATGGCGCGCGCCATCCTCGACCGCGCCGAGGCGCTCCTGCAGGCGCGGGCGGCCGCATCAGAGCCGGCGCGGTAACGTGGCGGACACCCGCGATCTTCGGGCGCAGGCGGCCGAGCACCTGCGTTTCTTTGGCGAACTCGGCGTCAGCGGCATGAGCCGAGACGTGCGCTGGCGGAAGCGCACGGGCGAGCAGGAGCCTGTCAGGACCGAGGGCCTCGCCGACGAGGGACTCGCCAACGCCGACCACCAGAGGCCGGAGGGCGGACGCGCTCACGATCGTCTCGTCGAGATCCGCAACGATCTCGGCGACTGCACGCGGTGCAAGCTGCACCGGCTCGGCCGCACGCAGATCGTATTCGGAGTGGGCAATCCCGACGCCGATCTGATGTTCGTGGGCGAAGCGCCGGGCCACGACGAGGACATCCAGGGATTTCCGTTTGTCGGACGCGCGGGGCAGCTGCTCACGAAGATCATCGAAGCGATCGGGATGCGCCGCGAAGACGTCTACATCGCGAACGTCCTCAAGTGCCGCCCACCCGAGAACCGCAACCCGGAGCCGGACGAAGTGGCCAGCTGCCAGCCATTTCTGCGGAGGCAGATCGCGGCGGTGCGGCCGAAGGTCATCGTCGCCCTCGGATCCTTCGCCGCGCGCACGCTGCTGAATACCGAACAGGCGATTTCGCGGCTCCGCGGCCGCGTGTACGAGTACGAGGGCGCACAGCTCGTCGCGACGTACCATCCCGCCTATCTGCTGCGCAGCCCTGACAAGAAGCGCGACACCTGGGAAGACATGAAGAAGGTGCGCGAACTGCTTGCGGCAGGGCGATAGCCGTGTTCGTCTCCGTCGCGGTTGCCGTTCCCGGCGTCGATCTCCTTACCTATCGCGTTCCTGAGGGCTGGCCGGCGCCGGCTGCGGGCGCGCGCGTGCTGGTCCCGGTGGGCGCGCGCACGATCACCGGCATTGCCGTCGGCGCCGCGGAGGCGCCGGACCGATCGGTTGCCGTCAAGCCGCTGACCGATGTCCTCGACACCGAAGCGTTCCTGCCGCCCGACGTGGTACGGCTCGCGCAGTGGGTTTCCGAGTACTACGTCAGTCCTCCCGGCGAGGCGATTGCCGCGGCGATGCCCCGCGTGCGGAGGTGGAGAGCGAGCGACGGGTACGCATCACTGGCGCGGGAATCGCGGAGGCGCCGCGCGCCCGCGGCGCACGGCAACGCCTGCTGCGCGCGCTCCAGGGCGGGCGCGCCGAGCCGATCGCCGGGCTCGCGCGGACGGTTGGCGATGGGGGCGCGCGGCGCGGCATCCACGCGCTCGTCAACGCGCTCGCGGCCGAGGGACTGGTCACGATCGAGCAGCCGCTGATCGGCCGGGCGCAGGCGTTTCGCACCGAGAGGGTCGCGGCCATCACCGCGCAGGGGCTGGATGAGTCCGCGCAGCCGCGGCTCGGCCCGCGGCAGCTCGAAGCGATCGCCGCGCTGCGCGGCGCCCCCGAAGGGCTGAGGGTGGCGGACCTCGGGGATCGTGGGATCGACGCGGCCACCGTGAAGCGCCTCGCCTCACGCGGGCTCGTCGCCGTCCGCACGCGCCGCTCCGAGCGGGACCCGTTCGGCGCGGCCGGCGCACCGGCCGGCGCGCTGGATACATCCGGGCTGGAACTGACGGCGGAACAGACCGCCGCCATGACTCGCCTCGAACCCAGGCTCCGCGCGCGCGCGTTCCACGCCGCGTTGCTGCACGGCGTGACCGGCAGCGGCAAGACGGAAATCTATCTGCGGCTCGCGCGGACCTGCATCGCGCAGGGGCGCCGCGTGCTGATGCTCGTGCCCGAGATCGCGCTCACGCCGGCGGTGGCCGCGCGGTTCCGCGCGGCGTTCGGCAACCGGGTGGCGATCCAGCACAGCGGCTTGTCCGACGGCGAGCGCCACGATCAATGGCATCGCATCCGGTCCGGCGGGATTGACGTGGCGGTGGGCACCCGCTCGGCGGTGTTCGCGCCCCTGGCCGACATCGGCCTGATCGTCGTGGACGAGGAACACGACGGCTCCTACAAACAGGACGAGCGCCCTCGCTACAACGGCCGCGATGTCGCCATCGTCCGCGCGCGCGACCAGAAGGCGCTGGTGGTGCTCGGGTCGGCGACCCCGTCGCTCGAGAGCTACTTCAACGCGGAGAACGGCCGCTACGAGAAGATCGTGCTCGAGCGGCGCGTGCTCGACCGGCCGCTTGCCGGCGTGCAGGTCGTGGACATGCGCGAGGAGATGGCCGCCGAGGGGGCAGACGTCGTGCTCGGCCGCGCGCTGGTCGAGGCGCTGCACCGGACCATCGAACGGGGCGAGCAGGCGGTGGTGCTCCTGAACCGCCGGGGGTACGCCGCGGCCGTGTTCTGCCGGCAGTGCGGCGGCACCGCGGAGTGCCCGAACTGCAGCGTGTCGCTGACCGTGCACCTGCAGTCACGCCGCGCACGGTGCCACTATTGCAGTTACTCGATGACGGTGCCGAGGCAATGCCCCAAGTGCGCGGCGCCGTACCTCGATCACATCGGGTTCGGCACCGAGCGCGTCGAGTCGGAGGTAAGGAAGACGGTGCCACGCGCCCGCGTGGCGCGGCTGGACCGGGACACGGTACGCCGGCGCGGCGCGATCGCCGCGCTGCTTGCCCGCTTCGCGGGCGGGGAGATCGACGTTCTGGTGGGCACGCAGATGATCGCGAAGGGGCATGACTTTCCGCGGGTCACGCTGGTAGGCGTCGTCTCGGCGGACGTCGGGCTCGGTCTGGCGGATTTTCGCGCGGCCGAGCGGACCTTCCAGCTGCTGACGCAGGTGGCGGGACGCGCCGGCCGCGGCGACGCGCCCGGCACCGCAATCATCCAGACGCTGTTCCCCGGGCACTACAGCATCCGGCACGCGTGCCTGCAGGATTACGACGCGTTCTTCCGCGAAGAACTCCGCTATCGCCAGGCGATGCGATATCCGCCCGCGGTCGCGCTGATCAACACCATCGTACGCGGCAGTTCGCTCACCGATGCGATGACGACCGCGACCGATCTGGCGCGGCGCGTGCGCACCGGCCCGTACAACCTCCGCGTGCTCGGGCCCGCCACCGCGCCGCTCAGCCGGCTGCGCGGCGAGCACCGCGTGCAGTTCTTCATCAAGGGGACCAACCGCCGCGCGATGCGCGAGGCGCTGGTCCGCGCCCTCGCGCACCTGCCGGAGCACAAGCGGAAGATCGTCGTGGACGTCGATCCGATGACGGTGCTGTGAAGGACGCCCTGCTAGCGGAGGAGCTCCAACGGTTCGATCGGAACGGGCGTGAAGCAGACCACGAACACCACCGCGGAAAACAGCGCGACAGCGCGGCGCGGCGGATCGAGCTCGATCGCGTCGTCGATGACACTGGGATGCTTCGCGCCGAAGGCGAGCAGCATCAGAACCATCATGACGGTGACGACCATCCAGCTGCTCGACACGAACGTGAGGCCAACCGCCACGGCAATCGTCACCAGCGAGATGATCGTGGACCGCCGCCCGAGCGCCGCATAGGAGATGTGCCCGCCATCGAGCTGTCCGAACGGCATCAGGTTCAGCGCCGTCGCGAACAATCCGAACCAGGACGCGAATACCATCGGATGCATGTTGATCGAATACCCGTCCGGTACCGCTCCCCACACGATCCTCGCCGCAGCCCTGAACAGCAACGGCTCTCCCAGCGCCAGGCCGCTGAAGTCGGCCGGCAGCGGGGCGATCGTCGACATGGCCAGCCCGGCGAACAGGGCCGGCACCAGCACCGCGAAGCCCGCGAGCGGCCCCGCCACGCCAATGTCGAATAAGATCCTCCGGTTGGGGAACGCTTCGCGAATCCTGATGAACGCGCCGATCGTGCCGGTCAGCGGCAGCGGCGCAGGCAGGAAGTACGGTAGCGTGGCATCCACCTGGTGGTAACGGCACGCGAGATAGTGACCCATCTCGTGTGCTCCCAGGATGAGAAGCAGCGTGCCGCTGTACCACAGCCCCTGGGGCCAGATGTAGGACAAAAGCTCGCCGGTCGCCAACGCGCGCGCGCCGAAGTCGGAGAGAAAACTGGCGTAGTGGAGGCCGCCGGCGGCGGTTGTCGTCACAAGCGTGATCAGCAGGAGCAGGGCGTGAAGCCAGTAGCGGTGATGGAATCGCCGCGAGGGCCATTCGCCGCAAGGGATCTCGGACGAGACGGATGCCGGGTCCGCCCACTGCAGCTCGGAGGGCTGCAGCGGCGCCGGCCGATATTCGGTGGACACGTGACGCGGCTAACCGCCGATATTCTGGAGTTCCTTGCCCGGTTTGAAGCGGATGGTCCGCCCGGGCGGGATGCGGACTTCCTTGCCCGTTCGCGGGTTGCGGCCGATGCCTCGCTTGCGGGGCTTCACCTGGAACACGCCGAAGCCGCGCAGCTCGATCCGCTCGCCGCGCTGCATCGAGAGCCGCATCGCATCGAACACGGCGTCCACGGCGACCTCAGCCTTCACTTTGGTGATGTCGGCCACGCGCGACACCTCGTTGACGATGTCGACCTTGATCATGCTTAGCCGCTCCTCGGAAGTGATAAATAGCATAAAGTCAGTCACTTACACTGTCAAGTCCGCGTGTAAGTCTACTTATTGGAGCCCGTTGAGATGGCGGTGAGGCGCATTCCCGCGGTTGTGCTGGTCGGCAGGCCGAACGTCGGCAAGTCCACGCTGTTCAACCGCATCACCGAAACACGCCGCGCGATCGTCACGGCCGTTGCCGGGACGACGCGCGACATCAACGTGCAGCCGGCTGAATGGCAGGGAACCGCGTTCTCGCTCGTGGATACCGGCGGGATGTTCGGCGAGAGCGAAGATCCCCTGCATGAGCTGGTGGTGGTGCACGGACGCAAGGCCATCAAAGGTGCGGACGTCGTCGTGTTCATCGTCGACGGACGCGAAGGGCCGGTCCCTGGCGATGCGGAAATCGCGCAAGCGCTTCACGAGGCAGGCAAGCCCGTCATCGTCGCCGTGAACAAGGCGGACGACCGCCGGGCGCACGGCCGTTCCGTGGAGTTCTACCAGTACGGGTTCGAGCCGGTGCTCGAGATTGCGGCCGAGCACGGTATCGGAATAGGCGATTTACTCGACGAGGTCCTGAAGCGGCTGCCAGCCAGGCGGCCGGTGCCGTCGACGCCGCCGACGGAGCTGGATGCCCACGCCAGCCAGGACGCGGAACTCGCCGTGGCCATCGTGGGACGGCCGAACGTGGGCAAGTCATCGCTCCTGAACCGCCTGCTGCGCGAGGAGCGCGCGATGGTGAGCGACATGCCGGGTACCACCCGCGATGCCGTCGATGCCGTGCTGCGATGGCACCGGCGGACGTTCCGGCTGGTCGATACCGCGGGCATCCGCCGGCCGGGACGCGTCGCGCGGGCCGGGCAGATGGAATCGGTGAGCGTGCTCGTCGCGAGACGCGCGATCGAGCGGGCCGACGTGGCGCTGCTGGTGATCGACGCGACAGAGGGCGCGACCGACCAGGACGGCGCCATCGCGGGAGAGGTGGAGAAGGCGGGCAGCGGCGTGGTCATCGTCGTCAACAAGTGGGATCTGATGAAAGGCCGCGGGCAGGATTACGCGAAGGAGTTCGACGACAAGCTGCGGTTCCAGTTGAAATTCCTGGAGTATGCGCCGCTGCTGCACATCTCGGCGCTCACCGGCGAGCGGACGCCGAAACTGCTCGAGATGGTGGACAAGGTCGCCGTGGCACGCGCGCGCCGGATTCCGACGGGAGAGCTGAACCGTTTCATCCAGGCCGTGACCGCCTCGCACCCGCCTGCAAGCCCGGGCAAGAGGGAAGTCCGCATCCTTTACGCGGCGCAAACGGCGGTGAATCCGCCGACGTTCGTGTTCTTCACGAACGTCGCGACCGAGTTCCATTTCTCGTACGAGCGGTTCCTCAGCAACCGGTTGCGAGAGTCCTTCGGCCTGATCGGCACCCCGATCCGGATCCAGGTGCGGAAGCGTCAACGGGGGGTCAGGTCTTGAGATTCCTTGGTATACTGGCCGAACGAACGATGCTCGCGGAACTGCCGAACAGGTCCCTGTTCAAAGCGCCCGAGGTCTGCGAGATCGCGCAGCTCCAGCCGTACGTGCTGCGTTCGTGGGAAGCGGAGTTTCCCGATCTCGGCGTGACGCGCGCGGGATCGTCCGGCCGCGTCTATCGTCGTGACGATCTCGATCGCGTGTTGCGGCTGAAGCATCTGCTCTTCGTCGAAGGGTTGACGCTCGCGGGCGCGCGACGGCGGCTGGAAGAGGAACGCGCGCCGCTGCCGGCGATCGAAGAGTTCGCGGCCGACGCGGCGGCGTCCCGGCCTGCGGCGGGCGGGGTCTCTTCGCCGGACAAGCGCGACGGCGCGCTGCGACGACAGCTCGGCGCCGTGCGGCAGGGACTGCGCGAGCTGCTGGACATGTTGGAGACGGAAGGGGCGGCGCAGCGTCCGTTTGAGTTGCACGCGCCGCGCGGACCGCGTCCGGCCAAACACGCGGCGAAAGCGAAGGCCTCGAAGGGGGCCAGCCGGGCCAGGCACCGCAAGGCGCGGTAGGCCCGGGTCGCGGCTGAAAGCACCGAAAGGCCGCGAGAAGGCCGCCTCGCGAGAGCGAGAATCGGGATGTAGCGCAGCCTGGATAGCGCACCAGACTGGGGGTCTGGGGGTCGCGGGTTCGAATCCCGCCATCCCGACCAATTTTCCCCCCACCCGCGCAGTGTGCGCGCGCACGGGCGCCGCACAGTCGCACGCCGTCTCGCTCCCAAACTCAGCCGAATCGTGCCACATTTGGGCATGATCCGCGTGCGGATCCGGGCGATGATGTTGCACTCTATTGGGTAGGATCCACTTGGAGGTGTGCGCGTGATGGCTTTTTCGGATACCGGCGATGGCGGTGCCAGCGAGGCGCCTCTCCCCTCGGAGACCATCCTGCTCGTTGAAGACGAACCGGCCGTCAGGGCCCTGTTCGCCGTGGCCCTCCGGCAGGCGGGCTACCAGGTCCTCGAGGCGCGCAATGGGACCGAAGCGCTGGCGGTGTTTGCCGAGGCCCGCGAAGAGATCAGGCTGCTGCTGACCGACATCCGGATGCCGTACCTGGGAGGAACCGAACTCGCGGCAAAGCTTCTGAAGGAGAAGCCGGAGTTGCGGTTGCTCTATATCTCGGGGTATCCGACGCGCCTCGAGTTGGGGCCCAACTCGGCGCTGCTGCAGAAGCCGTTCGTCCGCGCCGACCTGCTGCGGGCGGTGCGTGACATGCTCGATCGACCGATTGTTTCCGCCTGAGCGGAACTCATCCCAGGAAAATGATGGCCGCGATGGCCCAGAGCGCGAGCGCGAGGCCGGAGGCGACCGTCAGGTCCTTCCAGAGCGGCGTGCGCCCCTCCTCGTCGAGACCGTCGTTCGGTTCGATGAAGTCGAGCGAAACCTGCGCGATGTTCGGCTGGCGCCAACGCGCGACCGTCCACTCATCCGACCGTGATGAAAACATACGTCCTCCCGCCCAGGATTCGATGGGACGCGGTCGCCTGAGCAACGGACCTGCCACGACTCGCGAGGATGGGGAGCGGCCTCGCTTTGCTGGCATCTTCAAGCGGCGGTGAGGTTTAAAGCGACGGCTCAGCCATTCTTCGGTCGAGCGAACCGCCGAGTTGTGCATTAAGTTCGACGGGGCGCGTCGCGAATCAGTGCGGTTTGGCGGCGGCGGTTTGCGATAGACTGGCGCGGCCGAGCGCCGCTTGGAGGCCGCCGTGATCCGTCTCGCCGCCGCGCTGTCGCTTGCGCTCACGGCAACCGCCCTGCTCATCGCCGCGCAGCAAACGCCCGCCGTTGCGCCGCGCCAGCCGACGTTCCGTTCCGAAGCCAATTACATCCGCGTCGACGCGTTCATCGCCACCCGCGACGGCGTCGCGATCGAGGACCTGACACTCGCTGATTTCGAGCTGCTCGAGGACGGCGTCCTCCAGAAGATTGAGGCGTTCGAGCACGTCCGGATTCAGCCGGCAGGGCCCCAGGTCGCCCGCATCGAGCCGAACAGTCAGCAGATCGGGCATCAGATGGCTGCCGAACCGCGGGCGCGGGTCTTTGTCCTGTTCCTCGACGTCGACCACGTGCCGGTCGAGGGGTCCTATCGCCTGAAGACGGCGCTCGCGGCGATGCTCACGCGGATGCTGGGGGTTGATGACTTCATCGGCATCCTGACCTCACGGCACAGCCCCACGGATCTGATCCTGGCCCGGAAGACCGCGCTCATCGAAGAGCAGCTGGAGAAGTACTGGTACTGGGGGCAGATGCACGGCCTGTCGCTCCACCCCGACGAAACGTCCTACCTGGCCTGCTATGGCCGGTATCCGGGCGGGGAAACGGTCGCCTACGAGATGATCGCGCGCCGCCGCGAGAAGCTCGCGCTCGACGCGCTGCGCGACCTCGTGGTCTATTTGCGTGGCGTGCGCGAGGAGCGGAAGGCCGTGCTGATTCTGACGGCGGGCTGGCCGTTGTTCCGGCCGGATCTGCGGCTGGCGCGCCCGCTCGGATCGCGGGGCGGCGGCGTCATGGCGCCGCCGCCGATCATCGTCGGTCCGGGCGGGCAGCCGCGATCGGGCGACGACCCGAGAGAGCCGTCGCAGCAGACGCGCTGCGACCAGCACCGGCTCGAACTCGCGCAAATAGACCACTGGGACGCGTTCCAGCGGCTCATGCAGGATGCGAATCGCGCGAACGTGAGCTTTTATCCGATCGACCCTCGCGGCCTGGTCGTGTTCGACACGCCGATCAGCGCGCCCGCGATCCCGAGCCTGACGATGGACGCGGCGATGGTGCGCGCGCGTCAGACCTCGTTGCGGACGCTGGCGGAGGAGACCGATGGCCTCGCGGTCGTGAGCACGAACAACCTGGTCGAAGGTCTGCGGAAGATCAGCGCGGATCTCACGTCGTATTACCTGCTCGGGTACTACTCGCCGAATGCTTCGCTCGACGGCAAATATCACCGCATCACCGTGCGCGTGAAGCGGCCTGGTGCGGTGGTGCGCGCGCGGAAGGGCTATCGTGCCGCCAGCCGGGATGAAGTGGCGCGCGGAGCGGAGGTGTCCGCCGCGCCGCCCGCCGCGGCGCGCGCCGGCAACGCGGCGGCGGCGTCCGCGCTCAACCGGCTGTCGCTCATCAGGCCGGACGCGGCCATGTATGTCCATGCGACGCACGAGCGCGGCGGTGCGCTCTGGGTGGCCGGGGAAATACCGGCCGCCACCGCGCGCACCGACGCGTGGGCGCGCGGCGTTCGCGTCTCGATCATGGCGGTTGACGCGTCGGGCAGCACCGTGGGGGTCGCGCGAAAGGAGATCGCGCCCGGACAGCGCGATTTCGTCACCCCGGTCGCGCTCGACGATCCCGCTGTCACGCCCGCGCGCGTGCAGGTCAGGGCCGAGCCGGCCGGAGCGCCGGCGGTGGGGCTCGAAGTGGCGCCGCTGGCAGGGGCGCCGCTTCTCATGCGCCGCTCGGGCGCGGCGACCCCGAAAGCGGCAGCCGATTTCAGGTTCTTCCGGACGGAGGAACTGATCTACCGGTGGCCGCTTGCGGCGTCGGAATCCTCCGGGCGCGTCCGCGTGCTGGATCGCGCCGGCGAAGGGATGGCCTTGTCCTCGTCGCCTGTCGAGCAGTCCGCCGACGGCGGCCGGTGGATGACGGGCACACTGACGCTGGCGCCCCTCGTCAACGGCGACTACCTCCTCGAGCTGACCAAGCAGGCGGCTGGCGCGACGAAAACGGTCCTGGTGCCGTTCCGGATCGCCCGCTAGAGCAGCGTCGGGAGCTGCAGCGAGATCCACCTGACGGCATCCCGCAGCTCGGGGAAGAGCGTCTCGGCCTGCACCAGGTCGCCGGCGAGCGCGAGCCGCTCCATCTGCGCGGCGGTTCGCCGGGCGTCGCGGGCGGGAAAGTTCGCGATCGCGCCGTTCAGGGCGTGGGCGCTCTTTCGCACGCCATCGCGGTCTCCCCGATCGAGAGCGGCGCGCAGTTCTCCAACCAGCCGCGGGCCCTCGCCCAGGAACAATTCGATCATTCGTCGCACGAGTTGTTCGTCGCCGAAGTGCGCGAGGAGCTCGGCGCGGCCGGCCGACACCGCATCCGGGTCGGGGCCGGGCACTTCTTTCGGGCCGGTCTCGAGAATCGAGAGCAGCATCGATGTCGGAATCGGCTTCGCAAGGAAGTAATCCACGCCGGCGGCAAGACCTCGCGTCCGGTCCTCGGGTCTCACGGCGGCCGTGGCGGCGATGATCGGCACGCGCCTCGCCGTGTGTCGCTCCGCCTGCCGGATGGCGCGCGTCGTCTGCAGGCCGTCCATTTCCGGCATCTGCCAGTCGACGATGACGGCGTCGATGCGCGTGGCGGTGAACGCGGTCACCGCTTCGGCGCCGTTTGACGCGGAGACCACCTCATAGCCACGCGCGCGGAGGAGGTGCGAGAGCAGCTCGCGCTGCAGCGGGCTGTCATCCGCCATGAGGATTCGGCGAATCCCGCGCGCCGGCTCCCGGCGACGGTCGCCGGTGGTTTCAATCGCCACGCCGGCCGGGCCGGCCTGGGCGCTCTCGTGCACGCGCAGCGCAGCCGTGAAGTGGAACCGGCTGCCGTGGCCCGGTTCGCTCTCGACCCAGAGGTTCCCGCCCATCAACGAGGTGAGGTGCGCGGCGATCGAGAGGCCCAGTCCCGTTCCGCCGTAGCGGCGCGTGGTCGATCCGTCGGCTTGTGCGAACGCCTCGAAGATCCACTTCTGTTTCTCGGGAGGTATGCCGATGCCGGTATCGGCCACCTCGACATGCACCAGCGCCTGCCCGTCGGCGAGCGCGGCGACGCCGACGCGGACGTTCACGCCCCCCTTCTCCGTGAACTTGACCGCGTTGCCGACCAGGTTCGAGAGCACCTGTCGCACGCGCACGGGGTCTCCGACACAGATATCGGGCACGTCCGGTTCGACGCCGCGCGCGAGCGAGAGCCCCTTGTCTTCGGCCGACAGGGACGCCGTGTCGAGCACTTCATCGACGATGGCGCGCAGTGAAAACGGGACGTGCTCGAGTTCCAGGCGCCCCGCGTCCATCTTCGAGTAGTCGAGGATGTCGTTGATCGACGCCAGCAACGATTCGGCGCTGACCTGCATCCGCCGGAGGTGGCGGCGCTGCTCGTCGCCGCGCGCGTCGCGCGCCAGCTGCGACAGTGCGAGGATGGCGGCCAACGGCGTGCGCAGCTCGTGGGTGATGTTCGCGAGGAATTCCGCGCGCGCGCGCCCGGCGGTTTCCGCGCGGCCGCGCGCCTCCTCCAGCAGCCGGGCGTTTTCCTCGAGCTGCTCGATAAGTTCCTGCGGGCGGGTCACGTCCCGCACGGTCACGGTCAGGCCCAGGAAGCCGCCGCCGTCATCGTCGGTGGGCTGGGCGTGCCAGTGGAGGATGCGCCCGGCGGAGCCGCGCACGTGCCCGTGCGCCTCCGCGCGCGCCGCAACCACATTGCGCAGCACGCCGTCGAACGGCGCCCCGTCGGGGATCGTGCGCGCCTGCCGGCCGAGGATGCCCGCCGCCTCGCACCCCGTCGCGGCGGCCGCGTCGAAGCCGAGCAGCTGGCCGGCTTGTGCGTTGGCCGATTCCACGTGCCCGCGCGGGGAGATGAACGCCAACCCGTCGGAGGTGGCGTTGAAAATTCGCAGCAGCAATTGCTGCTGGCGCCACGCCGTGTGCGAGAGTTCTTCCGCAAGCCGCTGCGTCTCCGCGCGCCGCCGGCGGTACCGCTCGCCGGTCCTGGCGATCAGCGAGATGTACAGGCTGCCCGCGTAGATGAGAAGCGTCTTCGTGATCTCGACGGGCCAGGAGACGGGACGGCCGTCCACCCACACGGCGTACAGCAGCATCGCGGGATACATCACCGTCGCGAGGTGCGCGAAGATCACCGCGCGGCGCAAGCTGACGATGGTCTGGTCCGCCGTGCGCAGAACCATGACGAAGAACAACCAGCTGCGGTCGGCGCCCGTGACATACACCGCGGCGGCCCAGAACGGCAGGTCGGCAGCGAGGAAAATGATCGACGGGTCGAAGCGCGTCAGGCGGCCGTGCAGGACCCGCAACAGGAGTGCAGCGGCCAGCGCGTACGACATGAGCGCGCCGGCAAACGGCAGCCAGGCGCCCGCCGACCCGAACACCAGCCGATTGTGCAGGAGGACCGCGAGGGCGAGCAGCGCGCAGCCGGCGATGCGGATCCGGGGGATTTCGACCAGGTGGAGGGCCGCGAGGCGCCGGGCACGCTCGGCATCGCGCGCGGCGGAGTCCGGGCCCCAATGGGTGGGACCCGCGGCGGCGCCCGCACCAGCGGCGTCTGGGGGCATGAAGAATATGGAGCGGGCTACGGGAATCGAACCCGTCTAGCTGGCTTGGGAAGCCAGAGCATTACCACTATGCTAAGCCCGCGTCGCGTCCATTTTACCTCACCGGCGGATAAGCCCGAGCACCTCGTCACGGCGCCGATCCATTTCGCCGGCGGTGGTCGCCTCGAGATTGAGCCGCAGCAGGGGCTCGGTGTTGGAGGGGCGGACGTTGAAGTGCCAGTCGGGGTACTCGACGGAAATGCCGTCCATCCTCGTGATGTGGCCGTCCGCGTAACGCCGTTCCAGCTCGTCGAGTTTCTGCTGCACCAGCGCCATGTCCGGCAGCTTCGTGTTGATCTCGCCCGAGATGAAGTACTTCTTCCGCAGCGGCTCGAGCAGCTCGGCGAGCGTCTGCCCCTTCTTGGACATCAGCTCGAGGATGAGGAGCGCGGGGATGAAGCCGTTGTCCGCGTAGAAGTTGTCGCGGAAGTAGTAGTGGCCGGTCACCTCGCCGCCGAAAATCGCGTTCTCCTCCCGCATCCGCTTCTTGAAAAACGCGTGGCCGACGCGGTTGATGAGCGCCGTGCCCCCGTAGCGCGCCACGATGTCCTTGACGGCGTAGCTGGCGCGGACGTCGTACACGATCCTGGCTCCCGGGTGCTTCAGGAGGAATGCCTCGGCGAGCAGCGCCGTCACGAAGTCGCCGGCGATGAACTCGCCGTCCCCGTCGATGAAGAAGCAGCGATCGGCGTCGCCGTCCCACGCGATGCCGATGTCGGCGTGCTCGGCGAGGACCGCCTCGGTGATGTCCCGGCGATTCTCTTCGATGAGCGGGTTCGCTTCGTGATTGGGAAACGTGCCGTCCACGTCGAAGCACAGCCGAGTGGTCCGGCACGGCAGGCGGTCGAACAGCGGCGGCGCGACGAGCCCGCCGATGCCGCTGCCGGCATCGAGAACCACGTTGAACGGCTTGATGAGCGGCGGATCGATGAAGGACATGACGTGCCTGACGTAGTCCTCGAGCACGCGGCTTTCCGACACGCGCCCCCGCGCCGCCGCGTTGGCGGGCAGCCCGCCGCTCACGATCGCGTCGCGGATGTCTGAAATACCCGCGTCGCCCGACAGCGGGAACGCCTCCCGCCGAACCAGTTTCATGCCGTTGTACTGTTTCGGATTGTGGGACGCGGTGATCTGCGCGCCCCCGTCGTGTCCGTCGCGTGCAACGGCAAAGTAGAGCATGTCGGTGCCCATCAAGCCGTAGTCCACGACGTCGCAGCCCTGGTCGAGGGCGCCGTCGATGAAGGCCCTGGCGATCGACGGCGACGAGAGGCGCATGTCCCGCGACACGGCGATTCGCCCCGCGTGCAGGTACGCGACGAACGCGCGGCCGATCTGGTAGGCGACCTCTTCGTTGACCTCGTCCGGATAGATTCCGCGGACGTCGTAGGCCTTGAAGATTCCGGGATTCACTGCCATGTGCGCTCAGCCTCTCGGTCCCGCCGGGGGCTCGCATCGCGTGTAGTCGGTCAGGACGGACTTGTCGCCCAGAATCGCGCCGTCGGGGACGACGACGTTCCGACCGACGTGGCAATGGCGGCCGAGGATGGCGCCGCCGACGAGCGCCTCGCGTCCGACCCAGCTGTTCGCCCACAGGATGCCGCCATCGACGACCGCGTCCTCCTCGATATGGCACTGGCGGCCGATGACCGACCACGGCCCGACACGCGCCCCCGGCTTGATGTTCGCCCCCTCGGCGACGAAGCAGGGCCCCTCGAGCCTGGCGCCGTCCTCGACGCGCGCGTCGGGGGAGATCCACGGCTGGCTGCCGACCGCGTCGAAGGGGGGCGCGATGAACCGCCCGTCCATGATGTCCCTGTGGACCTGCAAATACTTCGCCGGTGTGCCGATGTCGATCCAGTACCCGCGGTAGATGTAGGCGACGAACGTCTCGCCGCGCTCGACGAGCGAGGGGAAGTAGCCGCGCTCGATCGAAAACGTGGTGTCCTTCGGAATGCGATCGAAGGTGCCGGGCTCGAGCACGTAGATGCCCGCGTTGATCGTGTCGCAGGTGATCTGGTCGGGGTCCGGTTTCTCGAGGAACCGCTGCACGTTGCCGTCACGGTCGGTCTCCACGAGCCCGTACGCGCGCGGATTGTCGACCGGCGTCAGCACGATCGTGGCGCGCGCGCGGCGCGCGCGGTGAAGCGCCAGCACCTCGGCGAGATTCACCTGCGCCAGCACGTCGCCGTTGAAGACCACGACCGAGTCGTCGAGGTACTGCTCGGCGTACTTGATCGCGCCGCCCGTGCCGAGCGGGTTCGGCTCAACGAGGTACCGGATGCGGATCCCGGCGTCGCGTCCGTCGCCGAAGATTTCCTCGATGCGGCGCGGCTGGTAATTGAGGCTGAGGATGACCTCGTCGATTTCCGGGATCTGGCGGAGCAGGTCGATCTGGTAATAGAGAAACGGCCGGTCGAAAATCGGCACGATCGGCTTCGGGGTGTGCAGCGTCAGCGGACGAAGTCGCGTGCCCTTCCCGCCGGCAAGGAGGATGGCTTTCATGGCAAACGCTCATTACATCACAACAGAACGCTCTCCTGATAGAATCCTCCGAACGGCCCCGCACCAATGAACCTGCCGAATTCACTGACCGCGATCCGCATCTTTCTCGTCCCGCTGCTCGTCGTGGTGCTGCTGACCAAGTTCGAGGGGCGGCTGATTTTCGGGATCCGCAAAGAACTGATCGGCGCCGCGATTTTCGGGCTCGCCGCGCTGACCGACTGGGCCGACGGCTATCTCGCGCGCCGCCGCAAGCAGATCACCACGCTCGGGCAGCTCATGGACCCGCTCGCCGACAAACTGCTGATCACCGCGGCGCTCGTCTCGCTCGTGCAGATGGACCTGGCTCCCGCCTGGATGGTGGCGGTGATCCTCGGGCGCGAGTTCGCGGTCACGGTGCTGCGCAGCATCGCGCACGCGCGCGGCGTCACGATCTCCGCGTCCCCGCTGGGCAAGTTCAAGATGGCGTCGCAGGTGGTGGCCATCCTCCTGCTGATCCTCGGCCGGGACCACCTGCAGGGCTTTTTCGTGCTCGGGAGGATCGCGCTGTGGGTCGTGGTGGTGGCGGCGGTCGTGTCGGCGATCGACTACTACCGCCGCTTCAACACCGTGCTCTCCGGGGGGAAAGTCACCCGGAACGTCGCCTAGATCATTTGTGCGGCGCGGCGAAGTCGCCCGCCATCACGGCGTCGCGCATGTCTTCCACGCGGACCATCGAGACATCCGGCTGCAGCGCGACCACCATCGCGCGCGCGACGATGACGTTCGGCCCTGCGTCGCTGGGCCGGTAGATCGTGAAGCGCTGGCCCGGCTGAATGCCCTGGTTGCTGCCGCGGTCCACCAGGAGAAGCGAGCCTGACCCTCCCAGGTTCTGCCGCTCGGCCCCGAACAGCACGCGTCCCGCCTCGGTGTAGTCCGGCTTGCCCTCCGGCAGCGGCGTGGGGACGCTCGGCACGGCGAACGGCTCGAGGAAGTCCCCCGGCGAGATGCCGTCGCACTCGTGCAGGATGGATGCAATCGCCCGGTGCGACTGCACGTCGTCGATGCGGATCCAGCCTGCGGTGGAGACGGCGTGCACGGGCTTCTCACCCTGCCTGGGAAGCTCCCGCGGCGGCACGATCCGGCGGACGAAGAACTCCTGCCCGGATCGCAGGCCCTCCTCGCTCCCGGCATTGATCACGATGCGATGCCACGGCGCGTACACGCCTTTTGCGCCCGTCAGGGAGCCTCCGACCGTCATCTTCATGTCGGGCGGCTCGTACGACGCGCGCGGGCCGCAGGCAATCGCCAGTGCCTCGTTCGAGAGGGTGGTCTGGGCCGCCGCGGGCACCGCCGGCAGCGCGCCGAGGATCACGGCCAGCGCCAGGCGGGTGATGCAACGAGGACCGGTCATGGTCAGCTCCTGCTCTTGAGCTCGGCGATGCGCTTCTGCGCCTCGGCGAGATACTCGCTGTTCTGGAACTCGTTCACGAGCCGCTCGTAATAGGGCAGGGCCTCGGCCGCGCGATCCAGTTTCACGAGCGCCTCGCCCAGGTGGTAGTACGCCGCGTCCCGATACGTGTACTCGGGGTCGCGCGCGAGCAGCGACTTGAGCCGCTCCACCGCCCCCGGGTACCAACGATTTCGGTAGTAGAAGACCGCAACTTGATAGTCGGACTCGGCCAGGCGATCCTTGGCCTCCCGCATCCGGGTGCGGACTTCCGGCATCAGGCCGCTGTTCGGGTACCGCTCGATGAAGGCCTGGAGTTCCTGGATGGCTTCCTTCGTCTCGGTCTGGTCCCGCTGCGGGTTCTGCATCTGGTAGTAGTGCGCCATCGCGAGCTTGAACTGCGCGTAGTCCGCACGCGGGTGTGTGGGGAAGAACGTCAGGAACTCCCGGAACTCGCTGATCGCCAGGATTCTCGCTTCCGTCGTCCCGTCGCCCAGATAGCTGTCGCCGATGCCGAGCTTGGCATCCGCGCGGTATTGGCTCTGGGGATAGCTGTCCACCAGCTCGCGAAAATAGTCGCGGGCCGTCAGAAACTTCCGGTCGTTCAACGCCGCGGTGCCCTGCTCGAAGAGGAACTTGTCCGGTTGCGCCGTGCCGGGCGGGATCCGCTTGGGACCGGAGGCGCAGGACACGGAGAAGAGAAGGCAGACGAGAGCGCCGAGGGAAACCACGGAGACACGGCGGCGCAGCGACGCGCGGAGGGCGGGCTCCTCGCCGTTGGCCCGACTTCGTCGGGCGATCCGGGCGGCGCGAAGCGCCGGCGGCGAGGGGTGCTCTGTGCGTCCCCGTGCCCCTGGGTCTCTGTGGTTTCCAGCGGCGTTCTCGAACGACTCTGCGATCTGTGTGTTCATGCTGTCAGTGAGCTTTCCAGCCAGCGGCACTCGGCCGCGATGCCGTCCTCGAGCCTGGTCTTCGGGGCGAACCCGAGGTCGCGGCGCGCCGCGGTCGTGTCGGCGTACGTATCGCGCATGTCCCCCTTCTGCGCGGGCTCGCGCCGGATGTTCAGCGGGCGGCCGGCACACCGCTCGACGATGGCGAGCACCTCGTTGATCGACACGCGCGAGCCGCCGCCGATGTTGTAGACGCGCCCGGCGACGCCGCGCTCGGCCGCCGCAATTGTGGCAGCCACCGCGTCGGCGACGTAGGTGAAGTCCCGCGTCTGCTCGCCGTCACCATACAGCGAGATCGTGCCGCCGGCGAGCGCCGCCCTCAGGAATCGATGAAATCCCATATCAGGACGCTGGCGCGGCCCGTACACCGTGAAGTAGCGCAGCGAGACGGTCGGCACGGCGTAATTCACGAAATACAGGTGGCAGAGCTGCTCGGCTGCCAGCTTCGTCACGCCGTACGGCGACACCGGCTGCGGCAGCGCGTCTTCCTTCATCGGAATGCTGACGTGGTCGCCGTAGACCGACGAACTGGACGCGTACACGACCCGTTCGAGCGGCCGGTCCACGCACGCTTCGAGGAGCCGCTGCGTCGCCTCGACGTTGTTCGTCGTGTAGGTCTGGAAATCGCGCCCCCAGCTCTTTCGGACGCCCGCCTGCGCCGCCAGGTGGAAGACGTGCGTCCGCCCCTCGAGCAGCGCGCCGAGATCCGCGCTCTGGAGCGCAGCCTCGACGAACCGGAAGCCCGGCCGGCCGGCCAGCGGCCGCAGGTTCGATTCCTTCGTCGACCGCGGATAGTAGTCCGTGAAGCAATCGACGCCCGTCACGTCCGTACCCCGGTCGAGCAGCGTGGTGGCCAGGTGCGAGCCGATGAAGCCCGCCGCCCCCGTGATCAGCGCCCTCATGAAAATGCCTTTCGCAGGTCCTCCGGCAGGCGCGTGGGTTTCCCGCGCGGATCGACCGCGGCATGCATGGTATGCCCCGAGGCGATCGGGGCGCCATCAACACGCCGCACGACGTCGTACTTGAATTTCATCCGCACCGGCGAAAGCACCTCGCCGGTCGTGCGGATCTCGATCTCTTCATCGTACCGCGCCGGCTGCCGATACTCGCAGTGCGCCTCGATGACCGGCAGGATGACACCATCCTCCTCCAGCTGCCGGTACGTCCGGCCGAGCGCCCGCATCAGGTCCGCGCGACCCACCTCGAACCAGACCAGGTAATTGGCGTAATACACGACCCCCATCCGGTCGGTCTCGGCATAACGGACACGCACGATGGAAATGGAAGACCGCACGCGGGCTCAGGCACGCGCCTGCGCCGTTTCGGCGGCGCGGCGAAGGGCGCGCGTGGCCTCGGCCGGATCCGGCGCGCCGAAGATCGCCTGGCCCGCGACGAGGATCTCGGCGCCGGCCGCGACGACGCGCGGCGCCGTGGTGGCGTCAATCCCGCCGTCCACCTCGATCGGGGCGGCGTTGCCGGCACGGTCCAGGAGCGCACGCACAACCCGGATTTTAGACTCGCTGCGCGGAATGAAAGTCTGTCCGCCGAACCCGGGATTCACCGACATCACCAGCACGAAATCGACGTCGCCGGCGACCTCCTCGAGCGCGCTGACCGGCGTCGACGGGTTGAGCACCGCTCCGGCTTTCGCGCCGAGGCTGCGGATGTGCCGCAGCGTGCGGTGCAGGTGCGGCAGCACCTCCACGTGGACGGAGATCATCGCGGCGCCGGCGGCAACGAAATCGGCAATGTAGCGGTCCGGCTCCTCGATCATCAGATGAACGTCGAGCGGCACGCGCGCGACCCGTTTGAGCGATCGCACGACCGGGACGCCGACCGTGATGTTCGGCACGAAATGGCCGTCCATGACGTCCACGTGAATCAGATCGGCGCCGCCGCGTTCCGCCGCCTGCACGGCGGCACCCAGCGCGGCAAAGTCCGCTGAGAGGATCGACGGCGCGATCCGGATCACCGGCTGACCTCCAGCGAGATCGCCTCTCCGGGGGCGATCTGGAAACCGCCCTGCGGCGACTGCCTGATGACGACGCCGGCCGGCACGCCGGGGTACAACTGCTGGCTGACGACGGCGACCCGGAAGCCGCGCGCGCGAAGCACGTCGGCCGCGCGGTCGCCGTCGACGCCGATCAGATCCGTCATCACGTAGGTGGCGCCCGCCTCGCCGCGGTTGACCAGCAGCGCCACGCGCGTCGCGCTCGTCTGGGCGGGGGGCTCCTGCGCGACGACGGCATCCGGCGTGTACTCGGCGCTGCGGATCTCGGCGATGTCGGCAATCTCGAACCCGTCCTGCTTCAGCCGTAATTCAGCGCTCCGGGCGGTCTGTCCTTCAAGCGCCGGCACGATGGTCGCCCGCGCGCCGGCGCTGATCCACACCTTGATGCCGCGCTGGCGGCGCACCGGCGAACCGGGGCCCGGTTCCTGCGCGATGATGCGTCCGGCGGGCACCTTGGGATCGAGCCGGCGGGGCTCTTCCACGCGAAGTCTCACGCCCGCCTCGCTGAGCACCGAGGTGGCCTCGCTGACCGTGCGCCCCCGCAGGTCGGGCAGGACGACCTCGCGCGTGCGAAGCGCCAGCCGCATCGACGCCGCGGCGAACAGGGCATAGGTGGCCAGCAGCGCACCGGCCAGCAACAGCAGCTTGCCTGCGCTCCAGACGCGGGTCTTGAGAGGCATTTTGAAAAATCGTACTACAGCGCGTTCCCTTTGACCAATACAGCGGCGAAAAACGCTTCGAGGCCGTGCACGTGCGGGAGCGTGCGCAGGCGGCCTAGGTCGTCGCAGACGCCCGCCAGTACTGGCCAGCGGGGCAGCCCCGCCAGTTCCGCGCGCGCCGCCGGGGTGAAGCCCTCCGGCTGCTGCAGGAACGTTTCGACGACGCCGTCGTTTTCCTCCGGCTCGCTCGAACAGGTGGCGTACACCAGGCGTCCGCCGGGACGCACCGCGGCGGCGGCGTGGCGCAGGAGCCGCACCTGCACGCCGGCAAGCGCGGGGAGATCGGCCTCTTCGCGACGCCACTTGATGTCCGGATCGCGACGAACGGTGCCAAGGCCGGAGCAGGGAGCGTCGACGAGCACGCAATCAAAGTTGGCGCCGAAGGGGGCCGGGCCGCGCAGGTCCAACTGCAGCACGTGCGCGTGCACGCCGGTGCGGCGGAACGTCTCGCGCAGCAGCGCAATTCTCTTGTCGCGCACGTCAGCCGCGACGATCTGCGCGCGACCGTCCGATTCGCACGCCATGACCACGCTCTTGCCTCCCGGCGAGGCGCACGCGTCGAGCACGCGCTCGCCCGGCCGCGCGCCCGCCATCAGCGCGACGAGCTGCGAGGCCTCGTCCTGCACGATGAACTCACCCGCGGCAAACCGGCTCGAGAGAAGCGGATTGCCGTCGCGCACGACCAGCGCGTCGGGCGCCCGGCGGGCAGCTTCCGTCGTGATGCCTTCAGCATCCATTCCCGCCGCCGCGGCGTGGGCGGCCGACTTGAGCGTATTCACACGAAGGGTGAGCGGCGCGGCGCTGTTGTTGAAGCGCAGCCAGCGTTCGGTGGCGTCGAAACCGTGCCGCGCGAGCCAGCGGGACGCGAGCCAGCGAGGATGCGAGAGCGCGACCGACAGATAGTCGAGCGCGGGCCCGGTCGCGGCGCCGGAATCCACCGGTCGCGCAGGGAGGAGCGTGGTGGGATCCGATCGGCCGAACGCCCTCAGCGCGGCGTTCACGAGCGCGGAGGCACGACCGCGGCGCGCCACGCGCGTCAGCTGCACCGCATCGTTCACGACCGCCGACGGAGGCACGCGTTGCAGGTGCCAGAGCTGGTAGATGCCGATCCGCAGGATGTCCACCACCTCCGGATCGACCTTCGCCAGCGGCCGGCGCACGAGGCGGGCGGCGATCGCGTCAATCGCTCCGCGCCACCGCAGGACGCCGACCGCAATCTCGCCGGTGAGCGCGCGGTCGCGGGGATCCCGCAGGTGGTCGCGCGACGCGGCAAGCGCCGCCGGAAGATCGAGCGCGCCCATCGACACGGCGCGGAGCACGTCGTACGCGGCTCGCCGTGCCGGCGCGATCACGGCAGGGTCCGGAGAGGCGGTTCGAATCGCGCGCCGGGGACGACCGGCCGTCCGGCGAGGAACTCGCGCGCGGTCATCACGCGCCGGCCTTCGGGCTGCACGTCGACCAGCCGAAGGGCGCCATCTCCCGCCGCCACCAGGAAATCATCACCCCCGGCGGCCAGCACCTCGCCCGGCCTCGCGCGATACGGCGGCCGGGCGACGGCGCTGCGGAGGAACAGCAGCCGCTGCCCGGCCAACACCCCCTGCGCAAGGGGCCACGGCTGGAGCCCCCGCACCCGGTTGTGCAGGTCGATTGCCGGCAGCGCCCAGTCGAGCCATCCTTCTTCCCGCGTCAGGCGGGGGGCGTAGGTTGCCCGGGCATGGTCCTGGGGCGTCTCGACGGCGGTGCCGGCCGCGATCGCGTCGATCACCTCCACGCACAGATCCGCGCCGGCACGCGCAAGCGCCTGCTCGACGTCGATGGAGGTCTCGTCGGTCCCTATCGGACGGCGCGCGACGGCGAACACCGGGCCGGCATCCAGCTCGCGCACGACACGCATGATTGAGACGCCGGTTTCCACCTCTCCCGCGATCACCGCGCGGTGGATCGGCGCGGCACCGCGGTACTCCGGGAGGATCGACGCGTGGATGTTGATCATCCCAAGGCGTGGCGTTGCGATGACCTCATCCGGGATGATTCGGCCGTAGGCGGCCACCACGGCCAGCTCCGCATTGAGCGCACGGAAGGCCTCGTGGAACTCCGGCGCCTTGAGGCGCTCCGGCTGCAGGACGGGCAGCCCCGCCCCGGCGGCAAGCGCCTTCACCGGGCTGAACGAGGATCTCTGTCCCCGGCCGCGCGGCCGGTCAGGCTGCGTGACGACGCCCACGACCTCGTGCGGCGAGCCGAGCAGGCGGTCCAGCGCGGCGGCGGCGAACGCCGGCGTGCCGAGAAACGCGAGCCGCAGCCTCACCATCGGCCTGCTCGTTTGAGCTTCTGGATCCGGCGGACGATCATGTCGCGCTTGATGCCGCGCAGGCGGTCCACGAAGAGCGTGCCTTCGAGGTGATCCATCTCGTGCTGGAATGCCCGCGCGAGCAACTCGGTCCCTTCGACGCGCTGCGGCGTGCCGTCCCGGTCCAGGCCTGCGCAGACGACGCGGGCCGGCCGCACGACGGTGGCATTGAAGCCCGGCACGCTGAGGCAGCCCTCCTCCTCGAGCTGCATGCCGTCGCGCTCGACGAACTCGGGATTGATCATCACGATGAGGTCGCCCGTGGCGCGGCCGACCGACAGGTCGATCACGAACAGGCGAAGCCCCACGCCCGGCGCGGCATACAGCGTCTCAATCATGTCGTCGATGAGCGTCTGCGTGTCCGCCGTGATCGAGGCGACGGGCTGCGCGGGGACGTGGAGACCCTGGTCGCCGTAGCGCAGGATCGGCCTAAGCATCGCGGAAACGCGCCTCCTGGCGTTCGCGCCAGGCGGCGTAGGCGGCGGTGACGTCGCGCATGGCGTCGCCACCGAACTTCTCGAGGCAGGCGTCGGCCAGGACGAGCGCCATCATCGCCTCGCCCACGATCGCGGCCGCGGGCACCGCGCACACGTCGCTCCTCTCGATGGTCGCAGGCGCGTCCTTCATCGTCCTGAGATCGATCGAGCGCAGCGGCTTCATCAGCGTGGAGATTGGCTTCATGAAGGCGGTCAGGCGGACTTCCTCGCCGTTGGTCACACCCCCTTCCAGGCCGCCTGCGTTGTTGGTGGGGCGGTTCCAGTTCCAGGGGCCCGATTCACCGGCCGCGTGGCCGGCCAGAATCTCGTCGTGCACCTGCGAGCCGGGGAGCGCGGCCCCTTCGGCCCCAAGGCCGATACCGACCGCCTTGATCGCGTGAATCGACATGAGCGCCTGGGCAAGCCGCCCGTCCAGTTTGCGGTCCCAGTGCGTGTAGCTGCCGAGTCCCGGCGGCACGCCGCGGGCGATGACCTCGAACGCGCCCCCCACGGTATCGCCGGCCTGGCGCGCGCGGTCGATGGCGGCCGTCATTTTCCGCTCGAGCGCCGCATCCACGCAGCGCAGCGCCGAGTCGTCGGGAAGCGCGGCCGCCCGCTCGAAGGAGATGGTGTGGGAGGCAGGGAGCGCGACGTCGGCGATGGCCACGACATGGCTCGTAATGTCGATGCCGACTTCGTGGAGGAACTGCGCCGCAATCGCGCCCACGGCGACGCGCGCCGCCGTTTCGCGCGCGCTCGCGCGCTCGAGCACGTCGCGGATGTCGGCCCGGTCGAATTTCACCGCCCCGGCAAGATCCGCGTGTCCGGGCCGTGGCCGCGTGACGGGTGCGCGGTCCGCCCCCTTCGCCCCTTCCGGGACGGTTTCGGTGACGGCCATCGACCGCTGCCAGTTCTCCCAGTCACGGTTCCTGATCAGGAGGGAGATCGGCCCGCCAATGGTTTCGCCCCCTCGCACGCCGGAGAGGATCTCCGCGCGATCCGTCTCTATGGCCATGCGCCGGCCGCGGCCGTACCCGCGCTGGCGGCGCGCAAGCTGCGCCGCGATTGCCGCTGGATCCAGGCGGAGCCCTGCGGGAAGCCCTTCGAGAATGGCGACGAGCGCCTGTCCGTGTGATTCGCCGGCGGTGAGAAAGCGCAGCACTGCTGCGTATTTTACATCGAAGTTTTTGCCGACTTCGGGGGCGCGTTGGGCGCTTTTCCTGACATTCCCGCGCGGAGGCCGTCTTGCACATCGTGAGGCGCATGAAGATTGTCGCAGACAGGTTTCTCGAAACGGGCAGCGACACGATCGATCTGGCGACCGGCGACAGCGTGATGCTGCGGTGCCTGCCCGCCTGCGAGGCGCACGACGAGCGCCTATGGGCGGCCGCCTGCGCACGGCTCGTGACGCTGTGGCACGAGGACATGCCGTCTCTCCTGGATTACGGGAGCGCGGGCGCCGCGCGGTTCGAGGCGTACGAGCGTCGCCGCGACTGCGGCCCGTGCGCGGCGGCGCCGGAGGCCGTGTGCGCGTTTCTCGCAGAGGCGGGTGTCTCCGGCGCTTGCGAGCACACGGCGGCTCCTCGCCTCATGGGCCGGCCGCGTATCGGCATGCGCCTGCTGCCGCGGCGCGCGCTCCTGCTCTTCGGCGAGCTGCTCGAAGAAGCGTCGGCGGGCCAGCCGCGAGCGGTCGACTGCGCAGCGGAACCGGGGGCTGGCGCGACGACGTTTCTCCGGGCGGTGGCCGCCGATGGCCGCCGCCGCGGTTTTGCACCGGTGTCCCTCGTCGTGCTCGAGCGGTATCCGCTGCTCGTCCGCCTGCTCGATGGGCGGCACGCGCTCCTGCTTTCGGATGGACGTCTGCCCGCGCGCGCGGGCGAGCAGTGGCTGCTTCGCCTGACCCGCGCGTGTGCCGCCGGCCACGTGCTGCTGCGACTGGGGCCGGCGCGCGCGTGGTCCGACGCGCGGCTGCGGCTCTCGCCGTTCGGCGCAGACGAACTGATGAAGGCGGCCAGCATCTACCCGCCGGGCTCGCTTGCGTCCCGAGCGGTGAGCGAGGCCGCCGCGCGCAGCGGTGGTCTTCCGGGCCCGTTCGTAGACGCGCTGCGATTCGGCAGGACGGCCGCGGTGGCCCTCCGGGTGGCGGAGGCCCGGGCGGCGTACGCGCCGGGTGCGGAGCCCGCCGACAGCGGTTCGCGGATCGAGCATCCGTGGGCCGACATGCTGGCCGCCGCCGACCGGCTGAGCGCGGCCGGACGGCGGGCCGCGGCGGAACGAGACCTGCGGCAGATCGCCGCGGGCGCAGCACGGCGCGACCGGAGTCACGTCGCGGCCGCCGCGGAACTCAGGCTCGGATGGATGCTGGCCGGGCGCGGGCGCCTGGACGCCGCGCAGGCGCTGTTTGCCGCCAGGGGGCATGCCGTGGACGATCCGTTCGCGATCGAGTCCGCGCTGGGCCTTGCCGGCATTCACGTGGAGCGCGGCGCGCTCGAGGCCGCCGAGTCGCTCCTGCGAGCGGCGCGCGCGCTGGATCCGGTTCGCGCCTCGCTCGCGCTCGCGCGATGCCTGTACTGGCAGGGGCGGTACGCCGAGGTGGAACGCTGCCTCACGCCGGTCGGGACCGTCGTCGATCCGCTCGCGCGGGCGGCGGCAGACTGCCTCCGGGCACGGGTCGCGCTCGCGGAGGAGGACTTGCCGCGCGCCGCGCGGCTCGCCGGCGCCGCGCTCCGGGTTGCGGAAGGACACGGCAGTTCCGATCTGGGCGCCCGCGCGCTGGAGGTGCTCATGGCGTCGCACGGCAAGGTTGCCCATCGCGACGCGGTACGACATCACGCGTCGGCGGCTATCGCGGCGGCGCGGCGCGCCGGGACGCTGGTCCGCATTCCGCGGATTCGGGCCGCGGCGCTCGAAGCGATCCACGCCTGCGGTGTCGACCCGGGCCGCCGCGCGGTCGACCGGCTGCTTGCCGTCGCGCCGCGCGTCGTCCCCCTGACCCGCGCCCGCCTCTGGCTCATGGGCGCACGGGTGCACCCGTCAGCCAGGGACCGACAGCAGTACGCCGAGCGGGTGCGATCGTTTGTGACCGCGACGGGCGCCAGATCGCTGATTGTGCCGGGCACCGAGACCCCGGCCGTCACGCTCGGCGCCGAACTCGCGCGGCTCGTGCATCTCCAGGACACGAGCGCGGATCCCGGGACGCTCCTCCAGGCGTTGGGGGGATGGCTCCAGGACCGGACTGGAGCGCGCGCGGTGCACATCGTCGATCGTGATGGCGTGCGCGTGGCGTGTGCCGGGCCAAGCGATCCCATCACTGCGGCGCGACGTGTCCTGGTCACCCGCGCGCCGCAGCCGCCGTGGGACGCCGGGGACGGCATCGAAGCGGCGGTTCCGCTCAGAGCGGCGAAACAGGTGATCGGCAGCCTGGCCGCGAGGTGGACGCTGGCCCGGACGCCGGAACGCGACGGGTTTCTCCTGGTCACGGCCGCTGCCGCGTTCGCTGTGCCGGCGCTCGGGGCGCTGCTCGAGCGCCGCGTTCAGCCGCCCGCGCGCGCCGATGCTGACGGCATCGTCGGGCGCTCGCCGGGGATCGTCCGGCTCCGCGAGACCGTGGCGCGCGCGGGCGGCTCGCCGTTCCCGGTGCTCATCGAGGGAGAGAGCGGATCGGGCAAGGAGCTGGTCGCCCGCGCGATCCACGCGGCCAGCCCGCGACGCAGCCGCGCCTGCGTGGCCATCAATTGTGCGGCGCTCAGCGATGACCTGCTCGAGGCCGAACTGTTCGGGCACACGCGCGGCGCCTTCACCGGTGCCCACGCCGACCGCGCCGGGCTGTTCGAGCAGGCGGACGGTGGCACGTTGTTCCTCGACGAGGTGAGCGAGCTGTCGCCGCGTGCGCAGACCAAGCTGCTTCGCGTGCTCCAGGATGGAGAGGTCCGGCGGGTTGGAGAGAATCTCACCCGGCGTGCCGACGTGCGCGTGGTCGCCGCCAGCAACCGCAACCTGGAAGATGACGTGCGGGCGGGGCGCTTCCGCAGGGACCTGTTGTTCCGGCTCGCCGTGATCAGGATCGCGGTGCCCGCGCTGCGCGAGCGCCCGGAGGACATTCCGCTCATTGCCGCGCACTGCTGGCAGGCTGCGACGGAGCGGGCCGGGAGCCGCGCGGCGCTTGGCGCTGCGGCGCTCGCGGCGCTGGCCCGGTACGACTGGCCCGGCAACGTGCGTGAGCTGCAGAACGTGATGGCGGCGCTCGCCGTGCAGGTGCCGCGCGGCCGCGTCGGCGCGGAACAGGTGACGGCCCTGGTCGACCGCGCGCCGGCCGGCGCAGACCCGCCGACGTCCGGCACGTCGTTGGAAGAGGCACGCCAGGCATTCGATCGGCGTTTCGTTGCCGCCGCGCTGGCCCGCTGCGGGGGACGGCACGCCGCCGCCGCGCGAGAGCTTGGCGTCTCGCGACAGGGGCTGGCCAAGTTGATGCGCCGATTGTCGATCCAGGAATCGGCCTGACGTGTCGCCGGCAGGCGTCAGCGCACCTTCTGCTGCAACAGCCGCAGGGTGCGATCGCCGGGGGCCACCTCGAGGCCGCGCGCGACCGAGCGGCGGGCGAGATCCTGATCTCCCGCGCCCCAGGCCGCCTCGGCCAGGCGCGTCAGCAAGTGCACGTCGTTCGGCGCGGCGTCGGATGCGCGGCGGTACCATCGCACGGCGGTCGGCGCGTCGCCGCTTCGCAACGCGAGGTCGCCGATCTTCGCCGACGGCGCAAGCCGCTCCGCGACCGGATCGTCGGGAGCGAGGAGCGCGCGATAACTGCCGAGCGCGTCGCCCGCGCGATCGACGTGCCCCAGGCGCTCGGAGACATCAGCCAGATACAGGAACGCGAGGGGCTCGACGGGGGAACGCGCGCATGCGTCGAGCAACGTCTGTTCGGCGGTCTCGGCGTCGCCCGACAGCGCCAGCGCGCGGCCGAAGAGCGCCAGGGCCTCGCTGCTCGGGTCTGCGGCCGTCAGCGCGCCTTCCAGCGCCTCCATGGCCTTGCTGAGCGCGATCCGATCCCCGCGCGCTTCCGCGGATTCGAGCCACACCCGGCCCAGGGCGACGTAGACCTGCTGGGTCTCGGGGAAGCGCTCGGCCGCGCTGCCGAGCGTGAGAACCGCCTGGTTCGTCCGCCCGGCGCGAGCGTAGGCAAGACCAAGCGCGACGGCGCGTTCCGGGCGCGGCCCGAGCGCCGCCAGCGCCTCGAGCTGCTCGACCTGATCGCGGCTGCGCCCGAGAACGCCGTATAGGGCGGCCAGTTCGGCGCGCGCCTCGGTCAGCGCCGGGGCGATCGAGACGGCCTGTCGCAGGGCGCCCAGCGCCTCGCTGGCGCGTCCCAGGTCCCGAAGCGCGAGGCCCAGCACGTAGTGCGCCTCGGCGTAGCGCGGGTCGAGCGATACCGCCCGCGTGAGCGGTTGCAAGGCCGCCGCGGGCCGCCCCGCATGGTAGTGGGCGAGGCCAAGCTTGTAGAGTACGCGCGCCGAAGTGTCATCGAGCCGCACGCTATGCGCATAGCCGTCCGCTGCACGCTCGTACTCGCGCAGGGCGTAGGTGACGTCGCCAAGCGCCTCGAACACCCGCACGGAGGCGGGGTCCAGCGAGGCGGCCATCCTGAGGTCCCGCCGCGCGTTCTGCAGCTCCCCCCGCCGGTGGTACGCCTGGCCCCGTTTCAGGTAGGCCAGCATGGCGTCGCGGTTGAGGGCAATGGCGCCGCTGAAGGCTTCAACCGCCACGTAGGTGTCGTCCCGGCCGAGCGCCGCGTCTCCCACGGCAATGAGCTTCCGGTATTCACGCTCCTGGGAGGCGGCGGAATAGCCCGCGACGGCGGCAAAGCCGGCGGCAACGACGAACAGGCCGATCAGGAACCGTTTCAAGGAGTTAGTGTCTAAACAAGATACCAGACGCCGAAGGGTGCTACCATGGCTGAGGAACTGTCGGTGAAACCCGCCCCAGCCCTTACCTGGTCGGAGGTAGGCAGCCGGGAAGCTTCGCTCATCGCGCGCTGCGCCGCGGGTGACGAAGAAGCCTGTGCCGAGCTGGTCGACGAGCATCAACGGCTCGTCTTTCAGCTCGCGCTGAACCTGCTCGGTGACACTCAGGAAGCGCTTGATCTGTCCCAGGAGGTGTTCCTGCGTGTGTTTCGCACGCTGCCCACCTTCCGCGGGCACTCGGCGCTCCGCACCTGGATTTATCGCATCACCGTGAACCAGGCGAAGAACCGCCTGCGCTGGTGGCGCCGCCGCCATCGGGCGCAGCAGGTCTCCCTGGATGACCACGTCCGCGACCACGGCGAGCTGCCGAGCGATGCCGTGGGCTCGTCGCCTGACCGCGTGCTGCGCCAGAAAGAGATCGGCGATCGGCTCCGCAACGCGCTCGACCGGCTCCCGTTCGACCAGAAGACCGCGATCGTGCTGCGCGAGATAGACGGGTTGAGTTACGAGGAGATCGCCTTCTCGCTCGGCGTCGCGGTCGGCACGATCAAGTCTCGGCTCGCGCGCGCCCGCGAAAGCCTGCGCGCGCAATTGAGGGGCGTATGAAGCTGCTGACCTGTGCGTCCGTTCGGCGGCGGCTGACCGCGTTCCACGACCGCGAGCTGCCGATCGAAGAATTCTTCGCGGTCGAAGCGCACCTGGAGAGCTGCCCGCCCTGCGCGAAGGAGGCCGACGCGCTCGATGATCTGCGCGCGCTGCTGCGTGGCACGCAGGCCAGCCGCGCCGATCAAGTCGACCTGCGCGGCCTGCGCGCCGACATCCTGAGCCTCGCGAAGCAGGAGTACGACGCGAGCTGGCCCGCCCGCCTCGACCGGTTCCGCGACGACGTGCATCTCGTGTGGATCGGAATGGCGGCGGCAGCCGCCTCGCTCGTGTGCGGCGTCCTGATGGCGGGGATGCTGCAGTACGCGTCGCCCGAGCGCAACGACTCGCTGGCCGCGATGATCCAGGCGCTGGCCTCGCGGGATCCCTACATGCGGCTCCCCAGCCCCGGCGACGTCGTCCCGGCCGCGTTGATGGATTCGATGACCGAAGGCGAGGCCGTGCTCGCGCTCTCCGCCATGGTGACGCGCGAGGGGCGCGTGAACGGCCTGGAGTTGCTGTCGACCGAGAAGGACAAGCGACACATGGCGCAACTGCTCGACGCCGTGTCGCGCGCGCGCTTCCAGCCTGCCGAACAGGCGGGCTCTCCGGTGTCCGTCAACATGGTGTGGCTGCTGGCGCACACCACGGTACGGGGGAAGCAGCACTTATAACGTGTCGGGTAACGTGTCGGGGCCACTGGCCTTCGGCCCCGGCGCGTGTTCTACCGCGCCGTCATCGTCGCCGTGTTGTTCATCGCGTCGGTCGCGCGGATTGTCACCGTCCGTCCGGCGCCCTCACCCAGCTCGATTTCGAACTCCTCCACGCGGGAATCGGGAATGCCGTCAACCGGGTAAATCACGCGCCAGCGATCCCCCTCGATCGAGTATTCGACGCGCTGGATAGGGGAGTGGTCGTCGCGCACGGAGACACGCAGGCGGCCGGCGGGTGCGGGCGTGCGCTCGCCGAAGACCACGCGCGGCGGCGTGTTGTCCACCTCGAAGCTGCTGCTCTCGCGCTCGCCCGTGAGCGCCGTTCCGGGCGAGTTCGACGGCGCGTCGCTCGCCGCGATCTTGGCGACGTACGTGCCGTCAGGCACCATGGAGGTGTCCCAGACCACGATCGGGTCCGGGAGGCCGCGCTTCAACGGCTTCCAGGTGGCGTCCCCTTCGCGGCGGTAGAACACGTCGTACTGCAGGCGGTCTTCGTTGGCATCCTCCGCTTTCCAGACGAACGTCTGCAGTCCCTTCTGGTACATGCGGCGGCCGAGCAGCGGCGCCGCCTGCGGCATGCCGGGTTGATTCGTCTGCGCCTGGCGCGCGTCTACTCCCTCGCCGTCAAACCCCGCGATCTCGAATTCGCCGGTTGAAAACGGTTTCTGAAACACCGTCCCTGACGGATGCACCGTGATGCCGGTCACCTCGGGCCGGAGATTCCGCGGCAGGTACGCGGTCGTCACCGAGGTGAGCAGCGGGGACGCATCGCCGTTCCCGGTGAGGACGGCGCGCCACTGCAGGTAGCGTGCCTTCGGGCTGACGATGCGGTCGCCTTCGGCGTTGCGGTAGGTGGGGGACCAGTCGCTCCACGTGTCGTCGGGCGTCGCGGTGTTGCCGGTCCGCGTGGCGATCTCGACCTGGCCTCCGTTCAGCACCGCGCGCCAGCTGATCGTGCCCCAGGAGGCGACGGTGGATGCGTCGCGCACGTCGGACTCGTACGTGCCTTTTGCGGCGCGCGCCGCCGAGAGGCGAAAGAGTTTCCCGGGATTGGCCGTCGCGAGCACGTACTGTCCATCGGCAACGGGCAGGACCGCCGTGACCTGCTGCGCGCCCACGCGGCCGAGCAGCGTCGCGCTCAGGAGGGTTGGCTGCGCCCGGTAGAGCCGTCCCTCGCTGCCGGTGGCCACGAGCAGCCGGTTCTGCGCGTCGATGGCGAGGTCGTACGGAAGATCGGCCTCCGACGTCCACACGATGTCGGACACGCCGTCGGTCAGGATCCGGTAAATCGCGCCCTTGGCCGGCTGCGGGCGTCCTTCGCGCGACGGAGGCGACCCGGCGCCCGCCTGCGACGTGTCGACGATGGCGATGGCGGTGATCTCGGTGGATACGCTCGGCGTGGTGGTGCGCTGTGAGTCTGGCGTGACCCGATCGCTCGACGTGTCGCCGCCGCTCGCGGCGGGCCGGTCGCTGAGCGCGGCGACGTACACCGAGCCGCTGTCGGCGACGCGCAGCGCCCGCACTTCGCGGTGCGGCGAGTCCAGCAGGACGAACCCCCGGCCGTCGGCGTCGATCCGGAAGACGCGGCCGGGTGTTCCCGTGCCCGCCAGCAGGTGGCCCTCGCGATCGAAGGTGAGCGAGAGCGCGTGCGTCGCGCGCGTGCGGTAGAAGGGCGCCCCGGTGCCGTCGGACGTGACGCGGTAAATGACGCCCCTCTCGCCCGTCGCGACAAACAGCGCGCCTTTGGGGTCGACCGCAAGCGCCCAGATGTACTTGTCGTCGGGATCGAAGATGACCGTCGCGCGGCCGTCCGGCGCAAGGCGATAGACCTTTCCATCAGGCGAGGTGCCGGCGTAGATGGCCCCGTCGGGCGCGGTTGCGAGCGCGTGCACCTCCAGCTCGGCGGCGTCGAACAGCACGGACGACCGGCCGTCCTTCGTCACGCGGAACACCTTGCCTTCATTGCCGCTGCCGACGTAGTACCCGCCATCGGGCGCGGGAATCACGGCCCACAGCACGGGCGCGGAGGTCTCAGCCAGCTGCTCGAGGGCGGGGCCCAGCGACAGGCGCCCGTCGCTGTCAACCGACAGCGACGTGGCGTCGCCCTTGAGGAACTCGGCCTGCGTGGCGACGATCCAGAACGTTGCGGAGGCGGCATGCGCGAGCGCAGCCGTCGTGAAGACACAGAGCGCCGAAAGCAGGGTGCGGTTCATAGTAGAGGAGGGAAATCGGATCAATCACCGATCGCGGGTTCACGGATCGAGGCGAACCGTGAGCACGCGCGAACCGGAAACCGCCTTCTGGCTCGCCAGCTCCCATTCGCCGAGCACGGCGTTGCGCAGCGGCGCGAAGCTGCCGCCGTTGCGCTCGGCTTCGAGCACGGCGAGCACGCTCGGAGGCAGCGCCGGCAACGTCTCACCCTGCACGACCGCGCCCGGCTCATCGGCAACCAGCCGCACGTAAATCCGGTTGTTCCGGCGCGTCGTGTTGAGCGCGCGAATCATCTGCGCGATGCTTTCCGGCTGCCCCGGCCGCTTCAGCTCGCGCTGTTCCCAGCGGGTCAGCGTGGCGCCATCGGAGACGAGCAGCGAGACGGACGCGGGCGCGTTCGCCGGCAGCTCGACCGGCACCGTGCGGATCTCCTCGTCGCCTCGATAGCTGCGGAGCAGGACCTTGAGCGGCACGGTCCGCCCGCGCCGCGGCCGTACTTCGTCCAGCCAGACGCGCTCGATCGTCGCGATGCGCGGCTCCTCGTACGACGTGATCGTCACGTCGACGCCGCCGATGGCCACCTTCTCGAGATCGTTTGTCAGCAGATACGTGACCGGACCCGCCACGGCCGCCGCGGCGCCGGCCACGGCGTTCTCGCCGGCGAAGAGATCCTCGATGGCGACATCCGGCTGGCCCGTGACGCGCGCGCGCCCCTTGATGCCGTAGGTCGCCGCGCCCAGTTGCCGCTCGTACGAGCCGATCGTGTTGAACACGGCCACGTAGGTCAGCAGCGGCGTGAAGAGCTGGTCGTCCGCAATGTCGAACGAGAACGTCTTCTTCAGCCCGCGGCCCGACTCCAGCGTCACGCGGACCGGCACGAGGTCGGGGCCCTTGCCGAGGGTTCCCGCGATCGCCGTCGAACGATCCTGCTCGAAGGTGCCGACGACCTCGCCCATCGCCGAGATCTTGAATGAGCTCATGAGGCTGGGCAGCAGGGTATACACGCGCGCGCGGGTCATCGGGAACGAGGTCGGCCCCAGCGCAAGGAACGGGTGGCCGAACGCATACACGCGATCGCCCTCCACGTAGCTGACAGTGCCGGTCGCGCCGAGCTCGAGGTCGCCGCTCATGAGGCTGACGCCGACCGCGTCGCCCGCCTGCAGCCGTCGCGCAACCTTCGCTCCCTCGTCGCCGCCCTCGCCCGTCCCCATGACCGGCGCGAACCCCGCATCCGCGAACGGCCCGGCCAGCAGCTACGCCGCCTGCGGTGCGAAGCCGGACATGATCATCGGCGTGGCGATCGGCCGCAACTGCGCCCCCATCCTGGCGCCGTCCCCGGCGGGGATCCCCAGCGCCTGGACATCACCCGGCGCGTCGGCAAAGGGCCTGGCGCGATCGTAGGCGGCGCGCAGTGCCGCCGAGACGCTCTCTCGCGTCAGGGGCCACGAGAGCGCGGCCCGCTGCACGGCGGGGCGCCGGGGCGCAAGCGCCGTCGTTTCGGTCATCTCGGCGATCGGCGTGATCCCGGCGATGGGCTCTTTCGAAAAGGAGCCGATCGAGTAGGACACGGCCCCGACGAGTCTCCCGTCGATATACACCGGGCTGCCGCTCATGCCCTGCATCACGCCTGTGCTCGCGAGCGGCCCTCCCTCCAGGCGCGCCAAAATGAGGTTCCGCTGGGGGCCCACCACGTTTCGCAAGACCCCGAGGATCCGGACCTTGAACTCCTGAGGCTCAGTCCCTTCGAACACCGTCCGGCCGAACCCTGTCATACCGGGCCGGACCTCCTCGACCCCCATGAGGGCGGAGGTGGCGGGCACCGCCGTCCAGCACGCCGCGACGATGGCGGCCGCCAGGAGCGTCGAATGCATCCCTTTGAGCAAGGTCTTCATGCGTCAGTCCATTATAAAGCGCCGTGCCCCGCCGGCTACGGGCGTTTGACACTCTTCGTGGCGGTTTGTTATCTTCCGGGATCTACCCCGATGCCCTGCTCATCCCGCCACGCCGCGCACTCGTTTTATCGCTGGTGGTGGTACCGCTGCGGCTGCAGGGGTTGAACTGAGGCTTAGTCGTAACAAGCCACCGGACTTCCGAGCCCCTTCAGCCCACCAGCTGAAGGGGCTTTTTGTTTTTGACGATGAACGCTCGTGTTTTGGTGTGCGCCACGGTGATGGCGCCGACGCTAGAGGATCTGCGTGCGGAGCGCACGCGCGTCGAGGCGTCGGCCGATCTGGTCGAGCTGCGTCTGGACGCGCTCGAGGCGATCGACGTGCGGGGCGCGCTCGAGGGCCGCAAGAAGCCGGTGATCCTGACCTGCCGCCCGCGCTGGGAGGGGGGCCGGTTTGCGGGCAGCGAGGAGGAGCGCAAGCGGATCCTGGCTGACGCGATCGCGTCAGACGCGGATTACGTCGACATCGAGTGCCGCGCGGATTTCGAGGACCTCGTGCTCGCGCGTGGCGGCCACGGGATCGTGCTCTCCATGCACCAGTTCGACGTGATCCCGTTCGACCTTGGCGCGCGCCTCACCGCCATGGCGGCCATGGGTGCCGAGGTCGTCAAGATTGCGGTCCGCGTCGAACGGCTGTCCGACACCCTGCGGCTGCTGGAGCTGCAGCGCCGCGTGCCCGGCCAGAAGCTCGTCGTGATCGGAATGGGGCCGAAGGGAGCGACGACGCGCATCCTCGCGTCGCGGTTCGGCAGCGTCTGGATGTACGCAGGGCGGGACGCGCCCAGCGAGCAGATCCCGCTCGACACGCTGCTCGATTGCTACCGGTTCCGCCGTGTCTCGGCCGCCACGCGCGTCTACGCGATCGCGGGCGAGCCGCTGGGGCATTCGCTCTCGCCGGCGATGCACAACGCCGGCTTCGACGCCGCGGACCTCGACGCGGTGTACGTTCCGCTCGAGACCGACAGCGCCGACGATCTCCTGGCCGCGGGCGACGCGTTTGGCGTCAGCGGCGTGAGCGTGACCGCGCCGCTCAAGATCGCGCTGCTCGATCGCGTCCGGCGTCGCGATGAATGGGTGGAGAGCGTCAACGCGCTGAACACACTGAAGCGCGAAAGCGATGGCTGGCACGCGACCAACACCGACGTGCCGGGCTTCCTCGAGGCGCTGCGCGACGAGTCGCTGCACGGCGTGCGCGCGACGGTCATGGGCGCGGGAGGCGCCGCGCGCGCGGCGGTCGCCGCCTTGCGCAGCCGCGGGGCGGATGTGACCGTCGCGGCGCGGCGCCGCCGCATGGCGGCAATGCTCGCGGGACCCGGCGGCGCCGTGGCGGCGTTTCCGCCCGGCGCGGGAACGTGGGACCTTCTCGTCAACACCACGCCGGTGGGCACGTGGCCGCGCGTGGAGGACACGCCCGTGCCCGCGCCGCTGCTCTCCGGCGGCCGGATCGTGTACGACCTCGTTTACAACCCCCCGGTAACCAGGCTGCTGCGCGAAGCGGCGGCCGCCGGATGCCGGACCATCGGCGGCCTCGAGATGCTGATCGCGCAGGCGGAGCGGCAGTTCGAGTGGTGGACGGGACAACCGCCTGCGCCGGGATTGTTCAGGAAAGTGGCCCATGCGTCAAACGTCGTTTGAGGAATTCGTCGAGCTCGCACGGCGCGGCACGTTCGTGCCCGTCTGGAAGGAGATCATGGCGGACCTGCTGACGCCGGTTTCCGCCTTTCTCAAGGTCGCCGAGGATTCGGACTACTCGTTCCTGCTCGAAAGCGTCGAAGGCGGGGAGCGCGTGGCCCGGTACTCCTTCCTCGGCAAGGACCCCTTCCTGGTGGTGCGATCGCGCGGGGGGCGCACGATCGTCGAGCAGTCGGGGACGACGGTCGAAAGTGAGGAGCCGTTTGTCGAAAAGGTGCGCGGCCTGATGGCGTCCTTGCAGGCGCCGTTCGTCCCCGACCTGCCGCGGTTCACCGGCGGAGCGGTGGGCTTCATCTCGTACGACGCCGCCCCCTCCTTCGAGCCGGCGCTTCAGGGCGCCTGGTCGACGGTTCCCCCGGCCGAGGGAGACGACGGGGCGTTCATGCTGTTCGACACGGTGCTCGCCTTCGACCACGTGAAGCACCGCATCCTGATGATCGCGAACGCACGCGTCACGCCGGAGGAGAACCTCGAGGCGCTGTACCAGTTTGCGTGCGCGAAGATCGCGTTCCTGGAGCGGGAGCTGGACCGCGCGCTCTCGCAGAGCGAGAGCGGCGGGCGCCCCGTGCCCGAGATCCGCGCCAACATCACGCGGGACAGGTTCGAGGACTCCGTCCGGCGGCTGCAGGAGCACATCGCGGCCGGCGACATCTACCAGGCGGTGCTCTCCCAGCGGTTCGAAGCCGAGGTGGAGGCGGAGCCGTTCACGATTTACCGGGCGCTGCGGCACGTGAACCCGTCGCCGTACATGTACTTCATCCGGATGGGGCCGCTCGCCATCGTCGGATCCTCGCCGGAGATGCTGCTGCGCGTCGAGGGGCGCCGCGTCGAGACGCACCCGATTGCCGGCACCCGGCCGCGCGGCCGCACCGATGAGGAGGACCTGCGGCTCGCCGACGAGCTGCGGCGCAACGAGAAGGAGCGCGCCGAGCACGTGATGCTGGTGGATCTGGGGCGCAACGACCTCGGCCGCGTCTGCGCATACGGGTCGGTGCGGGTGCCGGAGTTCATGGCGCTCGATCGGTTCTCGCACGTGATGCACCTGGTCTCGCGGGTGGAGGGACGGCTCTCCGACGAGCACGACCGGCTCGACGCGTTGATGGCCACGTTCCCGGCAGGCACGGTCTCCGGCGCGCCGAAGATCCGCGCGATGGAGCTGCTCGCCTCGATGGAGCCCACGCGGCGCGGCATTTACGCCGGAGCGTTGGGGTACCTGTACTTTGCGGGCAACCTCGATTTCTGCATCGCCATCCGCGCGATCACGATCCAGGGACGCACGGCGTTCATTCAGGCGGGCGCCGGGATCGTCGCCGACTCGAACCCGGCCGCGGAATACGAGGAAACACGCGACAAG
>JACPDI010000033.1 GCA_016184105.1 Acidobacteriota bacterium | reverse complement strand
CCGGTGTCGTAGCTGAACCGGTTCTGCAGCACGCTGCTCAACTGCTGCAGGTCCGAGGCGAGCACCCTCGTCACGCCGCCGGCGGCCGGCTCTCCCCCGAGGTTCGCACGGAACGTGGTGCCCGGCTCCTTCAGCTTCTCGTCCTCGACGTTGCCGAAGAAGAAGCTCCGGTTCCTCCAGATCGGTCCGGACGCCCACCCGCCCGTGTTGCGAAATTCGAACGTGCCCGGGTTGACGGGCAGCGATTTCGCTTCCGTCCCGACCAGGCTCTCGTCGCGGAACTGGTGGTAGAACGACCCGCGGAACTGGTTCGTTCCACTGCGCGTGACGGTGTTGACGCCCGCGCCGACGAAATTCCCCTGCCGCACGTCGAACGGCGCGACGCTGACCTGCACTTGTTCGATGGCGTAGAGAGAGATGGGCGCGACGCCCGTCCGATCGCCCGGCTGTCCCGCCAGGCCGAAGGAGTTGTTGAAGTACGAGCCGTCGACGGTGATGTTGTTCAGTCGATTGTCCTGCCCGGCAAACGTCCCGCCGCCGCCGGCCTGCGGCGAGAGCCGCGTGATGTCGTCGATGCGCCGGTTGATCGTGGGCAGCACCTGGATCGCGGCCTGGTCGATGGCGGTCGCCGCACCCGTACGGTCCGAGCTGAACACCGGGTCCGACTGCCCGACGACCGTCACTTCCTCCGTTACCGCGATCCCGCGCACCGTAAACTGCAGGTCGCTCGCGACCCCCAGGTTCACCGTCACGTTCTCCTGGACGGTCGGCTCGAACGCCAGCCCGGCGCCCTGGTGGAAGATCGTCACGGTGTAGGGCCCGCCCACACGCATGCCGATCATCTGAAAGCGTCCCTGCTCGTTGGTCACCGCTTCGTATCGCGTCCCCGACGGCTCGTGGACCGCCATGACCCCCGCGCCGGCGACCGGCTGCTTCTGTCCGTCGACGACGATGCCGGCGATGCCGCCGGTGGTCACGCCCTGCGCCGAGGCGTCTCCGGCCGGCCACAAGAAAGCTGTCAGCGCCAGCAGGGCGAGCATCCGCCCCGCGGGCCACGTAGTGACGTCCAGCAAGCGTTTCATTGAATCACTCCAGTGGTTGGACATGTCCGCGGACGTGTCGAGACACTCCGGCAGTTCGGCAGACCCGATGACCGTTTTGACTGTGAAATAGTGACCAAAAAACCGTTCGAAAGTATATCAGAGCGCCTATGACAGCTCTATGACAATCCGCTGCGCCGCGCGAGGATTCCTGCGGCCTACCGGCTGCCTCGGGCCGGCCCCGGGTTGGGCCTCAGGGTGTACTGCGGGCGCGACCAGACCGACAAATTCGGCCGTTTGACCTTCACTTCGATCTTGCGCGTCCGCTTGGTGGGATCCGGATTGCTGGAGTAAAAGCCCAGCACGTAGTAGTCGCTCGTTTCCGCGTCGATTCGCTTGAGCGCCTTGTCGAAATCGTTCTGGTTCACGACCGCAATCCCGCCGGTCTGTTCGGCGATGACCCGGAGGCTGTCCTGCGACGTGCGAATGTAGTTGCTCCAGTCGGTGGAATCCACGTTCTCGTCCAGGTCCGGCATGCCCACCAGGCCTCGCGGATCGATCGTGTAGAACGTCGTGTTGGCGCGGTTCGCGGCGCGCGTCAGCTCGGCCAGCTCCCGTACCAGGTCCGCCTCGGCGAAGCGGTTGTTCTGGTTGTTGAACGGATCGGTGTAGTTCCCCTGATCGCTGTCGCCGGAGAACGTGCGGTACTTCTCGCTCTCCTGCTGCTGGCGCGTCTGCGAGAACGGATTGAAATCGTATCCGTTGCTCACGTAGATGAACGCCTTGCGCCGGTTGTGGACCGTCTCGAGCTTCTTGAGGATGTCGTACGCCGTGGAGAACGCCGTGTGCGCGCGATAGCGCACTTCGCTGACCCCTTCGGCCCCTTCCGGCTGCTCGAGAATCTCCGACGGCTTCAGGCCGTTGCCGGCGATCTTCTTCAGCGCTTCTTCCAGCCGCTTCATGTCGTAGGTCAGGTCGATGGCAATCGACGAGGGGCCGGTGGACACGATGCCGAACATGTCCCCGTCGTGCACGAGCGTCTTGCCGATCTTCTTGAACAGCTCGCGGATCCGGCCGGTGTTCCGGAAATCCAGGTGCAGGTCGTCCACGAAGATGATGAAGATGCGCCCCGCGGCGTCGTTCATCGGCCGCTTCGCCGGAAGGATGATGCCCTCGGCGGGCGGCGCCGGCGGCGGCGTGAGCGAGTTGAACGTGCGCCCGCCGTGCACGAGCACCATCGAGACGATCGACTGCTTGACGTCGTCCTCGTACACCTCGAAGTCGCTCTCCTTCAAATCGCTGATGAACTGCCCGTTGCCGTCGCGGACGATGACGTCCGACGTGACGAGATCGGCGCGCGCCCGGTAGGTGGGCTGATCCGCGGGTGCCGGCTGCGCGGAGGGGGGCGGCGTCTGCGCCGTCAGGGCCACGGAAGTCAGCGCGGCCGCGGCCAGGGAGAGGACCTTTCGAAGCATAAATTGATTATACGCCGTCAGTTGGCGGCTGCCCGCCGCCAGATTTGCCACCACCTCTGCGGCGCCGCCGGCGGCGGCGACCGCCGCCGACCTGGGCGCGCAGCGCCTCGTATCGCTGCTCGAACGTGTCCATCGCGAGCCGCGCCGCCTCGAGCGTCTCCCAGCTGTTCGGGTTGAGCGGCGCGGCCTCGCGTCCGAGCTCGCCGCGCCGCGCCTCGTCGGGAAGCCGCTCGATGCGCTGCATCAACACGGTGTAACGGCTGCGCAGGTGCGCGGCCCCTTCGGGGCCCAGCAGAATGGACGCGGAGGAAGACGGGATGGCCGGAGTCGGTTCGATCGGTTCCAGGCTCGTCCCCTGAGAGGGTTCTGCAGGTTCTGCGGTGATGCTCGGGTCCGTGCTCTCCGGCTCCGCGGAACGTTTCTTCTTGCGCTTCGCCTCGCGCGCCTCGCGGTGCTCGCGGCGGCGGGCCGCCTGCTCCTCGGGAATCTGCTGCGGTGGATCGCGCAGAATGCGCCCCCAGTCGAACGACACGCCCGGATGCCGTTCCTCCAGGAGACGCATCGCCTCCTCGTCGAGCGCCGCGCGTCCCACCTTGACGTACGGGGGCGTGCGGAACCAGTACAGGATGCGTGACTCCGTCCGGCCGTGGCGCTTGATCGGCAGGACGAGAGAGGTGTGCTCGTAGCCGCGCTTGTCGCGGCCGAAGCGCAGGAACGGCAGGACCTACTTCCTTTTCTGCGCGCGCGAGGCGGTCTTCTTCGAATTGGACGCCCGCGCGGCGGGGCGGCGCGCGGCAGGACGGGCAGCAGCCCCGCGCGCGCGTTTGGCGGCGGGGCGCGCAGCGGCCGGCTTGCGCCGGGGGGCTTCAGGCGCATGCGCGGCCTTCGCCGGCGCCGCGGGCGCACGGTGCACCATCGCAAACCGAATCTGGTCGCCGATGGCATGGTAGCTCCAGATCTCCGCGAAGGCGACCTGGCTTTCCTCGGCAAGCCGGCGCGCCATCTCCACCGAACCCGCCGGCACATACAGATGAAACGGAATGCGGCTCCGCCCGAAGTGCGCCCACTGCGCGAGCGCCTCGAGATGGTTCACCGACTCGTTCGTTTCGACCTCGATCACGCTCGCGATCTTTCTGCCGCTCGACAGCACGAGGTCGGGAAAGAGCGTGAGGTTGCCGGAGCGGACGCCGGCGTTCTGTTCGTCGCCGATGTTCGTCGTGACCTCGAACTTTCGCTTCAGCTTTGCCTGCAGATGGCGAATGACGCGGTCGTGTTCGAGCTGTTCGCGGACGGGTCTGACGAGGATCGGCATCGGCCTCCGGCGGTGTAAGTAGGAGGATCGCAGGAGGTTAACACAAGCCGAGCTGGTAAGGATAGGGCAGAAGTGTGCGATAATCGCCCCGTGATTGCCTTGGCCGACCCCGTCCCGGCAAGCACCGCCACCCGGACCATTCTCATCGTGGATGATGACCTGGCGGTCGCGGACACGTTCGCCCGCATGCTGAGGCTGGAGGGTTTCAACGTGGCGACCGCTGTCAGCGCCGAAACCGGGCTGGAACTCGCCGACAGCGTCCTGCCGAACGCCATCATCCTCGACCTGCGGATGCCCATTGTCAACGGGCTCCAGTTCCTGCGCCACATCCGTTCAAAGACGCACCTGCAGGACGTGCCGGTGGCCGTGGTGACCGGGGATTATTTTCTCGCGGAGAACACGGCGGCAGAGCTGAAAACGCTGGGGGCATCGGTCCGGTTCAAGCCGCTGTGGCTGGAAGACCTCGTTGCGCTCGCGCGCACCCTGCTTTCCACCTGATTCTGGGAGCCTCGGTGAACGATCGTTTCCTGCGGGCGTGCCGCCGGCAGCCCGTGGACAAGACACCCCTGTGGTTCATGCGGCAGGCCGGCCGGTACATGGCCGACTACCGTGCGATACGCGCCCACCACACGCTGCTCGACATCTGCCGCACACCTGAACTGGCCACCGAGGTTACGCTGCAGCCGGTGCGGGCGATCGACGTGGACGCGGCGATTCTCTTTTCCGACCTGCTCGTCCCTCTCGAGCCGCTGGGCCTGCCGTTCGATTTCGTGAAAGGCGAGGGGCCGTCAATCGAGCGCCCGATTCGCTTGGCCTCGGACCTCGATCGGCTCCGTCGCTTCGAGCCGCGGCAGGAGCTGGCGCACGTGCTCGAGACCGTCCGCATCGTGCGTCGCGAGCTGGACGGCCGCGTGCCGCTCATCGGGTTCGCCGGCGCGCCGTTCACGCTGGCCTCGTACGCGATTGAAGGGGGCCCGTCCTCCAGCTTCGCGCACACGAAGGCCCTGATGTATTCCGACCCGCGGGCGTGGCACCGGCTCGGACTGATCCTCGCGGACATGGTGACCGATTACCTGAAAGCGCAGGTTGAAGCGGGCGCGCAGGTGGTGCAGGTCTTTGACTCCTGGGTCGGCGCGCTCAGCCCCGCCGACTACCGCGAGTTCGCGCTCCCCCACTCGCAGGCCATCTTCGACCGCCTGAAAGAGACCGGCGTCCCGGCGATCCACTTCGGCGTGAACACGACAACGCTGCTGCCGCTCATGCGGGAGGCGGGCGGCGATGTCATCGGCGCCGACTGGCGGATCCCGCTGGACGAGGCCTGGGAACGGATCGGGACCGACCGCGGCATCCAGGGCAATCTCGATCCCACGCTGCTGCTCGGGCCGCTCGACCGTTTGCGGCAGGGAGCGCGAGACGTGCTCCGCCGCGCCGCCGCCCGGCCGGGCCACGTCTTCAACCTGGGGCACGGCATCCTGCCGTCCACGCCGCTGGAACACGTGCAGGAACTCGCGCGCTTCGTGCACGAGGAATCCGCCAGGTGACTCACCGCAGAATGCGCGGAACACGCGGAATGAGAATAAGTGTCCGCGCGTTCTGCGAATTCTGGGGTGACTAGCCCTATTACGATCGTCGGCGGCGGCATCACCGGACTCTCGGCCGCCTACGAGCTTCACCGCCGCGGCGCGGACTTCCGCCTCCTCGAAGCCTCCTCGCGCTTCGGCGGCATCCTTCGGACCGACTACACGAGCGATTTCGTCATCGACGCGGGCCCTGACGCGATGCTCGCGCGCAAACCCGCGGGCATCGAGCTGTGCGAGGAGCTGGGCATCGCGCGCCGCCTGGTGCCCTCGCGGCCACCCCGCGCCGCCTTCATCGTGCGCGACGGCCGGCTGGAGCCGCTGCCGGCAGATGTCGGGCGAGCCTTTCAGGCAGCAGATGTGGGACGCGCCTTCCAGGCTCGCCCGGGCGGGCCTGAAAGGCCCGCCCTCCCCGTCTCCGACGAGTCCATCGCGTCGTTCTTCCTTCGCCGCTTCGGCCGCGAGGCGGTCGACTACTACGCCGATCCTGTCCTCGCCGGGATCCACGCCGGCGACGTCGAGCGCCTCTCCATCCGCGCGCTCTTCCCCGAAATGGCGGATCCGGCTCCCGAACGGCGCGCGGCGGATCCGCAGGGGATCTTCCGATCGTTTCCGCGCGGCATGCAGGAACTGGTCGACGCGCTCGTCGCCGCGATCCCGCGCGAGCGGCTTCGCCTCGAAGAGCGCGTGGCGCCAATCGCCACCCGCACCGGCGCGGACTGGATCGTCGCCGTTCCGGCATACGCGGCCGCGACACTGCTGGAAGCGGTGGATGCCGAGCTGGCCGCGTGGTGCCGCAGCATCCCGTACGTGTCGAGCGGCATCGCCGTGCTGGCGTATCCTCGCCGCAGCGTCCGCCACCCGCTCGCCGGCAGCGGCTTCGTCGTCCCACGCGTGGAGCGCGGCACGCGCATTCTTGCCGCGACATGGCTGTCGTCGAAATGGCCCGGACGCGCCCCCGATGACGTGGCGCTCGTGCGTGCGTTTTTCGGCGGCACGCGCGACCCGCGCGCCATGACGCTGGCCGACGATGAGCTGGTTGCCATGGCGCACGCGGATCTCGCGCGGCTGCTCGGGATCGAGTCGCCGCCCGTCTTCACTCGGGTGTACCGGTGGGTCGACGCGACGCCACAATACGAAGTGGGCTACCCGGAGAAACTCGCGGCCATCCGCACGCGTGCCGTCGCGCATCGCGTCCACCTGGCGGGCGCGGGTTTCGGCAGCATCGGCATCCCCGACTGCATTGCGGCCGGCCGCCAGGCCGCGCGCGCCGCGTTGCAACTGTCCCCGTTGTAGAATGGCCGGATATCGCATGGCTGTCCTTCGTTATCTGTTCTTCGCTCTCGCGCTGGCTGCTCCGGCGGCGGCGCAAACCACACCACCACAACCAAAGTCGCCGGACCTCGTCCCGCTTCTGCGCGAGATCAAGGACAAAGACACCGGACGCCTTGCCGTCTCAGAAGAAGACGGGCAATTCCTCCGCATGCTCGTGGCCGCCTCGCGCGCGAAGCGCGTGATCGAGATCGGCGGCGCCAGCGGCTACAGCGCGATCTGGATGGGCCAGGCCGTCCGCGCAAACGGCGGCCGGATGGTCACCATCGAATACGATGCGGCGCGCGCCCGCGAGCTGGACCGGAACATCCGCCGAGCCGGCCTCGCCGATGTCGTCCGCGTCGTCTCCGGCGATGCGTTCGTGCAGATCCCGAAGCTGCCGGGCACGTTCGATTTCGTGTTCCTCGACGCGTGGAAGAAGGACTACCAGCGCTTCTTCGACCTCGTGTTCCCCCGGCTCGATCGCGGCGGCCTGTTCGTCGCGCACAACGTCGTGAACAAGGCGGCCGAGATGGGCGACTTCCTGAAGACCATCAGGACCAGCCCCGCGCTGTGGAGTTCCATCGTCACGCCGTCGGGCGAAGGCATTTCGATTTCGTACCGCAGACCGTGAGCGCGACACGCCCCGTCCACATCATCGGCGTTCCCCTCGACCTTGGCGGCAATCGCCGGGGGGTGGACATGGGCCCCTCTGCCCTGCGGATCGCGGGGTTGCACGAGAAGCTCGAGTCGCTGGGCGTGGCCGTCGTGGAGCGCGGCGACATCCCCGCGCCCATTCCGGAGGTGAAGTCGGCAGGCGATCCCACCAAACGGTACATCCGCGAGATCGCCCGGGTGTGCCAGAAGCTGTACGACACGTCGCTGAGCGCGTTCGAGAAGGGGGCGATCCCGCTCGTCCTCGGCGGCGATCACAGCCTGGCCGCGGGATCGGTGGGCGCGCCGGCGGAGCTGGCGCGCCGGCAGAGCACGCCGCTCGGCCTCCTGTGGGTCGATGCGCACGGCGACATGAACACGCCGCGCACCTCGCCGAGCGGCAACGTGCACGGCATGCCGCTCGCGGCGCTCCTGGGATCCGAGCCTGCGGAGCTGTCCCGCATCGGGAGCTTTTCACCCAAGGTGACGGCCGAGAAGACCGTGCTCATCGGCATCCGCAATCTCGACGAGGTCGAGAAGAAAGAAGTACGCGAGTCGAAGGTGCGCGTCTTCACCATGAAGGACATCGATCGCCAGGGGATCGCCGCGGTGATGGAGCAGGCGCTGGCCATCGCCGGCGCGGGCACGGCGGGCATCCACGTGTCGTTCGACCTGGATGTGTGCGACCCGGGCATCGCGCCGGGCGTGGGCACGCCCGTCAAAGGGGGCCTCGACTACCGCGAGGCGCACGTCGTCATGGAGATGATCGCGGATTCGGGGCTGCTGACCTCGCTCGACCTGGTCGAGGTCAACCCCATTCTGGACGTCCAGAACCAGACGGCCGTGCTTGGCGCGGAACTGGCGGCGTCCGCCTTCGGTCTAAAGATTCTGTAGTGGGCTTACGATGGAGGAGATGCACATGAAACGTTTCGGTGTTCTGATGGCGGCGGTGGCCGTCGCCTCACTGGTCAGCCCGGTTGCGGGGCAGCAGAAGCGCCTGAGCCCTCCCATGACGGCGGAAGGGACGGTTGGCGGGGCCAAGATCGAGATCAACTACGGCGCGCCTTACAAGAAGGGGCGCACGACGTGGGGCGGCCAGCTCGTGCCTCCGGGCAAGGTCTGGCGGCTCGGCGCGAACGAGGCGACGACGATCAAGACGTCGGCGCCGATTACCATCGGCACGCTGTCGGTGCCGGCGGGCACGCACACGCTGTATCTCTGGTTCGGCGAGGACAAGACCGCCAAGCTGATCGTCAACAAGCAGACCGGCCAGTGGGGCACGGAGTACAACGAGTCGCAGGACCTCGGGCGCGTGGACCTCAAGGCCCAGAAGCTCGATGCCCCCGTCGAGCAGCT
>JACPDI010000032.1 GCA_016184105.1 Acidobacteriota bacterium | reverse complement strand
AGGCGGTCGCGGCGCGCTTCGCTCGGTGAATAAGTGGGACAGTCACACTTTCCTCGGCCGCGGCGTCGGAAAGTGTGACTGTCCCCCTTTTTCCCTAGAACAGCTTCACCGTCACGATTTCTCCCGCTTCGACGATGTCGGTCTGGGCGGGGATCTCGATGTAGCCGTCCGCGTGGGCCATGCTGGTGATGTCGCCCGAGGCCTTGAACGCCGGCTGCGCCGCGCCGTCCGCGATGCGCACGGTGTAGAACTGGTGGCGGCCGGTGGTCGAGACGATCCGGCGCGCGAGCGGGAGTGAAATCGTGCGCGGGCGGTGCTCGGGAAGCCGCGCCATGCGGCGCAGAACCGGAATCAACAGCATGTACGCGTTCGAGAGGCATGAGGTGGGGTAACCCGGCATGCCGAGGAACGGCTTGCCGTCCACCCGCCCGTACAGCGTGGGCTTGCCCGGCTTGACGGCGATGCCGTGGAACACCACCTCGCCGCGATCGTGCAGCACGTCCATGATGAGATCGCGCTCGCCGACCGAGCTGCCGCCGGAGAAGACGATCAGGTCCGCCGCGAGCGCGCGGTCGATCGCCGCGTTCAGATCGCGCAGCGTGTCCGGCGCGACCGGCTGTGGCGCCGGCTCGCCGCCGTGGCGGCGCACGATCGACGACAGCGTGAAGCGGTTGATGTCGTAGATCTGTCCCGGGCCGAGCGGCGTGCCCGGCTCGGCGATTTCGTTGCCCGTGGATAACAGCGCGACGCGCGGCCGCGCGTACACCTCGACGGCGGCCATGCCGAGCGCCGCGAGTGCTCCGATCGCGCTCGGGTTGAGCGCCGCGCCCGCCTCGAGCACCACCTGGCCTTCGCGAATGTCGGCGCCGCGCCGGCCGACGTTCTGCCCGGGATACACGGGCGTGAAGATGCGGACGTGGTTCGCGTCCGCCCGCTCGGTTTCCTCCACCATGACAACGGCGGTTGCGCCTTCCGGCAGCGGCGCGCCCGTGGCGATCTCGGTGCATTCGCCCGGCACAAGCGCCCGGGACGGCACGGCCCCGGTCAGGACTTTTTCCACCGTGCGGAGCGCCTTCGGCTCGAAACGTCCCGCGCCGAACGTGTCTTCCGCGACGACCGCGTAGCCGTCCATCGCGGCGCGATCGAACGGCGGCACGGCGCTCGAGGCCACCACATCGCGCGCGAGCACGCGCCGATCCGCGTCCGCGAGCGCCACGGTTTCCACGCGGGCGATCGGCGCCGCCCCGTCGAGCATGAGCGACAGTGCCTCGTCGAGCGCGATCGTGTCGCGGATGGGGCGCATCGATCGCTGGCGGCCGCTCGTCGTCATCGGGCGATCTCCCGCAGCAGGTGGGTCATCTCGGGGAGAATCAATTTCGTCAACGCGAGCCGAACCGCATGTTCCGAGCCCGGGAGCACGAACACCAGCTTGCCGCCGGCCACACCGGCGCACGCGCGGCTCAGCATCGCGGCCGAGCCGATGTCCCGGTAGCTCAACATTCGAAACAGCTCGCCAAAACCGTCCAGCCGTTTCTGCAGCACGCCGGCCAGTGCCTCGTATGTCGTGTCGCGCGACGAGACGCCGGTCCCGCCGGTCGTCATGACGACATCGGCGTCGGCGACGGCGAGCTGGTGGCGGACGATCCGCTGCACCTCGGCGGGGTCGTCGCGGACGATGAGGCGGCCCGCCACGGCGTGGCCCGCCTCCTCGAGCAGCCGGACGATGGTGGCGCCGCTGGTGTCGGTGCGTTCGTCGCGCGTGTCGCTGACGGTGAGCACGAACACGCGCGCGTGGACGGGTCCGCCGCGCTTGTGATCTTCGACCGCCATGCGGGTGATTAAACCACAGGGGACGCAGGGGAATACACCCCAGGGGACGCAGGGGACACGGGTGTTGATGCGGCGGCCTCGTGCCGGCGACGTTCTGGGGTACGATTCCCGGATGCGCCTTCGACTTCTTACCGGGGTGATCGCCCTCGCCCTTTCCCTCGTCGTCCTGGGTGCCCAGGGCGTTCGGTCCCTGGATGAAGTCGCGCAGAAGTGGGTGCAGGCGACGTTCAAGAAGATGTCGCTGGACGAGAAGATCGGGCAGATGCTCGTGCCCTCCTTCGCCTCCACGTTCGTCTCGAGCGACAGCGAGGAGTACGACCGGCTGTCGCGGCTCGTGTCGAAGTACCGCGTCGGCGGGTTCCACGTGTTCGGCGGGTCCGAGCCGGTGCCGCCGGTGCTCCTGAACCCGGGCTACGGGTCGGTGATCCTCGGCCAGCCGCTCGAAGCGGCGTCGATGCACAACCGGCTGCAGGCGATCTCTCCCGTGCCGCTGCTCAACAGCGCGGATATCGAGACCGGCGTCGGGATGCGCATCGCCGGCGCCACCACGTTCCCGAAGGCGATGGCGTTCGGCGCAGCCGGCGACGAGAAGCTCGCGTACGAAGCGGGACGCGTGACCGGCGTCGAGGCGCGCGCGATCGGCGTGCAGGTGGGCTTCGCGCCGGTGATGGACGTGAACAACAACTCGCGAAACCCGGTGATCAACGTCCGGTCCTTTGGGGAAGATCCCGCGCGCGTCGCGGCCCTGGGGGCGGCCTTCGCCCGCGGGATGCAGGCGGCGGGCGTGATTGCCACGCTGAAGCATTTTCCCGGACACGGGGACACCGACGTGGACTCGCATCTCGGGCTTCCGGTGATCCAGAAGCCGCGCGCGCAGCTCGATCGCGTGGAGCTGCCGCCGTTCAAGGCGGGGATCGCGGCGGAGGCGGGGGCCGTGATGAGCGCGCACATCGAGGTGCCGACGCTCGACCCGGCGCCGAACACGCCGGGGACGCTGAGCCGGCCGATGGTGACCGATCTGCTGCGCAACGAGCTGGGGTTCAAGGGGCTGATCTACACCGATTCGATGGGCATGGCGGGCGTGACCAGGCTCTACGATCCCGCAGAGGCCGCGGTGCGCGCCGTCAAGGCGGGCAACGACGTCGTCCTTCACTCGCCGGATGACGAGGCCGCCTTCGAGGGGATCAAGGCGGCGGTCGAGAAGGGGGAGATTCCGATCGCGCAGATCGACGCCTCGGTGAAACGGATCCTCGAGGCGAAGGCGCGCGTGGGGCTGCACAGGACGAAGCTGGTCAACCTCGACGCGGTCGCATCGATTATCGGCGCGCGCTCGCACAAGGCGGTCGCGCGGGAGGTGAGCCAGCGCGCGATCACGCTGATCAGGGACGAGCGCAACCAGGTGCCGCTGAAGCTGCCGCGCGAGGCGGGCATTCTCTATCTGTCCGCGCTCGATTACCCGAGCGGCTGGCGGATCGCGGCGCCGAGCCGCACGTTCATTCCGGAGCTGCGCGAGCGGTATCCGAACGTGACGGCGATCGAGCTGTCGGATCTCACAACCGCGTCGGAGATGGAACTGGTGCGCGCGATGGCGCCGCGGTTCGACGCCGTCGTCGTGTCCACGTTCGTGCGCGCGGCGTCGGCCTCGGGCCGGATGGATCTGTCACCGTCGATCGTGCGGCTGCTGCAGGACCTCTCGCGGCGGACCGCGGAATCGAGGAAGCCGTTCGTGGCGGTGATGTTCGGCAACCCGTATACCGCGCTGTTCCTGAAGGATCTGCCGGCGGTGCTCCTGACGTACGACTTCTATGACGCGGCGGAGATCTCGGCCGTGCGCGCGCTGGTCGGCGAGGCGCCGATCGGGGGCAAGCTGCCGGTGGCGCTGCCGGAGATGTTTCCGGTGGGGCACGGGCTGGCGCGATAGGAGGCTTCAGGCACGAGGCGCGAGGGTTAGGGTGCCTGAGGTTTGGTATAATCGTAGTTTCGGGCAGGCGCTGCCGGCCCGAACCTTCCCCCCGCGCGCGCCCTTAGCTCAGTTGGATAGAGCGTCTGGCTACGAACCAGGAGGTCGCAAGTTCGAGTCTTGCAGGGCGCGCCAATTCAACTTGCACAGCTACAACGACTTCCGAGCATCTGTCGATTCGGCTTGCACGAGCTGATCGGCCGCGTGTGCATCTCCGTGTGCATCCTTTTCCTGCGCTTCGCGGTGAGCCTCGATCCGGCGTCCAGATCCCGCGTCGCCGAGGATCAGCCATCGATCCCGCCGCTTATCGTTCCGCACGTAATCACCGTGCATAGCCGCGAACATCTCGGCGTCGCCAACTTCCGTATTCTTGAAGGCGGTCGGATCGTCCGGTGCCGCACGCGGAGCCTCGAACCGTGGCGTCTGTTCGACAAGCGCGAGCATTTATGAATTACCGTCGAGCGATTGGCCCGGACGCCACTTGCAGGCTCCTGATGACGGCCTCCGAGGACGCGCGGGGACTGGCGGGCTTGGTGACGCAGTTTGCGGTCGTGGGCTCGAACTGTCCAAATGGTGACTTGCAGAACATGAGGGCGGTTGAGCGCGCTGCGACGATGCCCGGCAAGGCGGCTCTGCATGCGCTACCGAATACGCCAGGTGTCGAACAGCTCGCGGACGCGCTCTCGAACCTGTTTCAGATCGAACGCAGTTATGAGATGCCTGTACCGTCCGAGTCGGTTCCCGCGAACGTGATCTGGCTTCGCTTAGGGACCGGCGCAGAGTGGAACACGGAGTTGTTCGCGCGCCAAGCTAAAACGGCAAGCTGACGGACAACTGGATGCAAGTTTTGGCCTATCCTCTACTAGTCGAGTTTGCGGCTCAACCCCCATAGTGAAAGTTGGGCGAAAGCCCCACATATGGCGTCGTCTGGACGAGGCGATGCTCAATCTGGTATCTTCGCGGCAACGATGCGCAGAACTGCAAACGCCGCTCTGGATGTAGCCTGGGAAGGATCTGCCCTGCGCCTCGTCGAGCGAAGAAAGGATCTCAAATCGACATTCAGGACCGATCTAGGCGCGCTGTACGTTGGTGATTGCCTGCCCCTTCTGCGAACTCTCCCTGATAGCAGTCTCGATCTGGTGATCACGTCTCCGCCGTACGACCGGCAGCCAAAGTACGAGAACGGAGAACGATACGATCGGAACTGGTACCGAGGATTCTTCCTCGATGTGACGCATGAGATCCTGAGAACCCTGAAGCCACACGGGAGTTTCGTCCTGAACTACCGCTCGAAGCGTCACGGCGATGAGCGGGGAACCTTACAGTACGAACTGGTGTTTTGGCTTCGCGAGCAAGGTTATCTGTTCTGCGAGGATTTCGTGTGGGGAAAACCGTCGCCTCCGCCGGGCCGATTTCATCGGTTCCTGAAGGATGCGATCGAGTATTGCTTTCACTTCGCGAAAACGCCAAAGTGGCAGTTCTTCCCTGAAAATTGTCTCACGCCGGCACGATGGGACGCGAAGGATCGCGCCCGGCGCAAGCGTCTCGCGCACAATTACGTGCGCGTGAATGAACCCTCGGGACAAGGCCGAAAGCGCGTCCAAGCCGGCCCGGATATGGTTCGCCCTTCGACGCTGCTCCATCTTGAACCGGAGTTCAGCCCCAATCCGACACTCCATCCGGCGCGGTTTCCGTTGTCGATCCCGTCGTTCTTCATCCGTCTGCTCACCAAGCCGGGCCAAACGGTTCTCGATCCATTTGCCGGCACGGGAACGACGGGTGTTGCCGCCGAGAAACTAGAGCGGCGTTGGATTCTTGCCGAGATCGACGACCGATTTGCCTCCGTGGTGCCTGCTCGCATTCGAGCAGGACGTTAGCAGCCAAAGATGACGGTTGACGACGCAGTGACGGCGGCAGCAAGCGCGCCGTCGTGGGATGCCCGCGTCGCGGCGATTCGCCAAATACTGGAACAGTTCGGCGTCGCCGCGCATGTGGACGTGTACGCTGCGATCGCGAGGCGAATCTACGTTCCATCGCTCGCGCCCGATTTCGCGTACGTTCACTGGCGAGAGGAATACGAACTCGCGGGCGTGCAGGACGCTTTCGACAAGGCTCGTGCACTCACACGCGGATTCGTGGATGTTGATCGAGCAAACCTTGCCCGGGTGCTGCTACAGGAGCCGGCGACACTCCGAATCTTCCGCGTGATACTTGGCTTCACGGCCCAAGAGTTCGCCGCCGCGACGACTCAGCTCGCGGCGACTGATACTAGCGTCACGGCGGTTGCCGCTATCTCCGCGAGTCGAGTCAAGAGCATCGAAGCGGGCGGGCGGATCAACGCGAATATCGCCGACGCTTGCGCCCGCGTAATCGATCTCACAATGCGTCGTCAGTTGTTCGGCGCGTCACCCACGGAAGGCGTTCGGCTGAAACTGGACAAACCCGACACGCTCGCGGGATGGGACACCATTCGGCAGTACGCGGCGAGCGGCGTTCCGCTTCCGGTGTTTCTTCATCAACGTTTGTACGGCGGCGCGTTTCGACAGTTGCTCGACGCGACGAGCGGCAAGCGTGGTGACATTCTCGAAGATGCTGTGGCGGAACTCTTTCAACAGAACGGAGTCCCGTCCGTTCGGACCGGATCTCAGAACCAAGAGGAAATTGCGCGGCGTTTCAACATCACGGTGAGACCGGCTCCGGATTTCGTGGTGTTCGACAGGACCGACGCGCTCAAGGGCATGCTGGAATGCAAAGCCGCAAATGATGGCGGGACAGCTCGCGACAAGGCGGCGCGGTTTCGAGCCCTGCGAACCGAGGCAACCCGTCTCGGCGGCATTCCGCTATTTGCGGTCCTCGCCGGACTCGGCTGGACGCGAACGACTGACGCGCTCGGGCCGGTCATTCGAGACACAGACGGTCGCACGTTCACGATACCAACGCTGAACGAGATGCTCAGGGTTCAGCCGTTCCCGCCGCTCGTCGGCACAGCGTGACCGCGCCGTGTGCATCTCGTGTGCATCCTTTTGGGGATGAGACGGCACGAGGCGGCATGAACTCGCCGCCTCGTCCTTCAGTTGGCGTGATGTAGCGCGATCCGGCGCGACTTGCGAAAGGCTACGAACCAGGAGGTCGCAAGTTCGAGTCTTGCAGGGCGCGCCAATTCAACAGGGTCTATTCCGGTCACATGGGTGACAGTTCATTCCGGTCTCCAGCGTCAGGATAGTTGTGAGAACGTGTGGAACATTCGCCTGCCTCGCGACCTTTCGTCTGCCGCCCAGCGGACATCCGAAGAGCAGACGGCGGGTTTTGTGCCGTTCCCCGTTGGCTCCGCCTTTGCTCCTCTAGCGTGGTTTTGCTGCGGTTCTCGTCGTCCCAGTCCTCTTCTTTTCCGGGGGACAGCAGCAGTGTGCCGCTGCATCAGACGATGGAGGTCCGTATGAATCACCTTACGCCTGCGGCGATCAGGATCCTGCTCCTGGTTGCCATCCTGATCGTGGGCGCCCGGCCCGCGCTCGCCCAGGTGCAGAGCCATATCGAAGGGTCGATGGCCGTCATGTCGGAGGCGGTTGCCGGCGCCGTCATGACGCTCATCGAAACGGCGGGCTGCGACACGACAGCGAAACTGACGTACACGGGCAACTACACGCCCACCCACTCCGTCGGCCGTCTCGAAGGCACCTTTGGCGGACAGCCGGCGACGGCACAGATCGACAGCTTTTTCGACGTGTTCTTCACTCTGCGGTACACCGGAGGGTTCGGCGCGGACGGCGAGTTCTTCACAGGGGGTGGGGAGGCCGCGCTCTCCGATGGACGCGACATTCTGATCCTCACGGCGGTGGGCTCCCTGGTTCCCTGGGATGTCCACGTGATCAAGAACTACAGGCGCGTGCTGGTCACCGCCGGCTTCCAGATCCGGGACGACGGGCTCATCGTCATTACCAGACAGCGAAAGCCTATCGCCAAATACAAGGAGACCTCGGTCTTCCAGCAGTATCCGCCGTTCCGTCGATCGCTGAAGAAGACCCGGATCGCGCCGCGCCCTGGGTGCATCGCCACCTTCATAGAAACGGTTGCCGGGTCGGGTGACGCGATCACCGGGCGCGCCACGCTCAGAGTGCCGTAGCAACGCTCAAGGCCGCGCGAGCCGGGTGGCCATCACATCCCGGCTCGCGCTGGCCGCAAGCCAGACTCGCTCTTTCAAACCACGAACGACGACGCTTGCTTTTCCTCGCGGCGCGCGCAGATACTGCGCGTCTTCAGAGACCATGACAGGTCCCAAGGGTCTTCCGGAGGCGAAGCGGCCGGCCCCGGCCGCGGACACCACGACGTGCCCCCAGTGCGGAGAGAGCCGCGAGCTGGCCAAGGTGAAGGGCTGCGTGAGATGCCTTCGCTGCGGCTACAAGTTCGACTGCAACGGCTGGTAACGGCCGGTGGGGCGCGACGCTCCCGCCGGACAACGCTGCGGTCGGAGCCAGATCTGGCTGGTGGCACGAAACCGCGCCACGATGTCGCGAACGGCGGTGGCGTTCGTGGACCTGGCCGCGCGGGCGCGCGCGCGAAATCCAGCTCAGCGACGAGTCGTCGGGCCCTGTTCGGCCGGAAGGCGGAGCTGCACGAGCAATCGCTGGAATCGCGGGTGGCCGTGCAGGCGCCGGAAGCGGTCGTCGACGGCGAGCCCCTCGAGCCATTCCTCGTGGTCGGCGTACGAGTGCTCCAGCCAGGCGAGGGCGTCCTCGTCGCGATGGAGTCCGGCGCGCGCGATCGCCACGCTCCAGGCAGACGCCAGCGTCTTCCCGCGCGCGTGCCGGTCGCTGAGATCCTTGGCCGTCGCGATCGCCTCGTGCCTGCGTCCGGCCGCCGCATAGGCATACGCGAGCGTCGCCCTCACCGTCGCCATGCCGCCGTTCAGCGTCACGGCGCGCTCCAGCATCGGGATGGCCTGCTGCACGTTGCCCTGCGCGAGGTACGCGCGCCCGAGGAACTCGTACGACGCGCTGTAGTTGGGATCGAACTCGAGGACCGTGAGGCTGCGCTTGATTGCCTGGTCCACGCGATCGCAGCGCAACTCGATTCCTGAAATCACCATGTTGCCCGGCAGCGAGATCGGATCGAGCCGCTCGGCTTCGCGCGCCTGCGCGAGCGCCTCGTCGCATCGGTCGTGGTTCGCGAGAAACGATCCAAACCAGTACCGCGCGGGCGCATAGCCGGGGGCAAGCTCGATCGCCCTCCTGTAGTTGCGTTCGGCGCCCTGCCAGTCCCACGCGTAGGCGCTCAGCTTTCCAAGGGCCGCCAGCGGCTCGCCCATCTCCGGGTCGAGCTGGATCGCCTTTTCGGCGGCGATCGTGCCGCGCGCGATGAGTTCGGAGATCGGCGTGTTCGGAGGACCGAGCGTCGCGTACACGTCGGCGAGTCCCGCATAGATGAGCGGCGATGCCGAATCGTGCTCGATCGCGCGTTCGTACCACTGGATCGCGCGGCTCATGTCCTCGTGCGTGCGTTTGTTCCAGAAGAACCGCGCCCGCAGATACGCGTCCCAGGCCTCCGGATTGGCCGGGCGCCGGTTGCCGAGCCGGGCAACCTGCGAGGGCTCGAGCTTGAGATGGAGTTCCCGGACGATCGCGCGACTGAGCTCGGCCTGCAGGGCGAGCTCATCGCCCAGGTCGCGTTCGTATCTTCCGGCCCAGAGCGAGCGGCTCGTCCGGCCGTCGATCAGGCGGATATCGACGCGGACGCGCTGACCGCTGCGCTGCACGCCGCCTTCAACGAGCGCGTCCGCCTTCAGCTCGCTTGCGATCTCCGAGGCAGGCTTCGCGCTGTTCCGGTAGTGCGCCGCCGACTGCCTGGCGATCACGCGGATCGCGGACAGCGACGCGAGGTCGGTGGTCAGCGCCTCGGTCATCCCGTCCACGAAATAGTCGGAATGCCCGTCGGGCGATCGATTCTGGAGCGGAAGGACGGCGAGCGACGTGGTGCTCTCGCCACGGGAGCCGGGCCGCCACAACCCGGCGATGGCGCCCACGATCGTCGTGCCGAGCATGGCCGCGCCCAGCGTCCAGACGAACGAACTCTTCCAACGGGAACGCGCGCGCGCCGCGCCCGCGTGGCCGTCTTCGATCACCTGCGCGAATGCAGCGACCGACAGTTCCGCGTGTCCGGCCGGCTCGGCGTGGCGCGAGCGCGTGGGGCGAACCGTCTCTGCCGCGACGTTGCCGGATGTGCTGGCTGATTCCGGGAAGTCGATCGAGCCTGGCGTCGCCTCGGAGGTTCTGGCTGCCAGCCACGCCTCCAGCTCGGCGGTGTACGCGTAAACAGACCCCCGCCTCTTGTGCTGGTGTCGATGGACGGGTAGGCCCTCCTCCTCCTCCCACCGCTGAACCGTGGTTACGTGTCTGCCGAGATACCCGGCAATCGCTTTCCACGAATCCAGGCGCGCGCCCGAGAAGGAAACGCCGCTGCCCGCCGGAGACGCGGCTTCCGACATGGTGGCATGACCCCTACTGGTTCGATTCCGGCGGATTCTACGGCAAGGGGTCGGGCGAAGTAAAGAAACGCAGCATTACGCCACATTAGGCGGCGGATGCCGAATGCTGCTTGCGCACGCGACCGTTTACAACGCAGTTTTACCGCCATGTCGCGCGGTTCGCGCAAGTGGAGCCGTGTCCCGCTCAGGAGGCGTTGATGTCGATCAGCGGGCAGTACCGGTCGGTTTCCCGTGTCATAGGCGCTCTCGCTTTCATGACTGCCGCCGTCGCCGTCGCCGGCGCGCAGTCGGGCGACCGCGGTGTGGAGACCATTCGGGCCGATGCGCTCAGGGGGCACCTGTTCTTTCTTGCGGCGCCGGAGATGGGCGGGCGCGACTCGCTCAGCCTCGAAGGAAGCATCGCCGCCAACTACATCGCCGGCTTCTTCCATCGGTTCGGTCTCAAACCGATCGGGGACAACGGTACGTACTTCCAGTACTTCCCGATGTCCCAATCGCACCTGGATCGGGCGAGCACCCGGCTGCGCGCGACGGTGAACAGGTCCGGGGCGTCGACCGCTCGGGACTACGTCCTCGGTTCGGATTTCACGCTGGCGCGCCAGGGTGGCACGGAGGTGGACGTGACGGCGCCGCTCGTCTTCGCCGGCTACGGCATCGATGCGCCGGAGTACGGGTACAACGATTACGCGGGGCTCGACGTCGCGGGCAAAGTCGTTCTCGTTCTGGCGCGCGAGCCGCAGGCCGGCGATCCGCAGAGCCGCTTCAAGGGGACGTGGGACACCTACCATGCGTACCCCGCGTGGAAGCCGGAGGTCGCCCGCCGCCACGGCGCCGCAGGCGTCATCATCGTGCAAGGTCCTCCCCGGCGCCCGCAACGCGTGCCGAGCGGCCCAACCAACGGGAGGATTCGTACCGATCGCCCCAACCATTCCCTGACCAGCCCGTTCTGGGATCTGCCAGTCTTCAACATCGACGCACGGGTCGCGAACGAGCTGCTCGCGGCGTCGGGGAAAACAGTCGCCGATCTCCAGGCGGCCATCGACCGCAGCGGCAGTCCCCAATCAGCGCTCGTCCCCGGCGTCGTCGTCCAGATGCGGAGGGCCGTGAGCGAGCGACGGACCCTTCAGACCCGCAACGTGGTCGGCGTCATCGAAGGATCCGATCCGCAATTGAAAGACGAGTACGTGGTGGTCACCGGTCACTACGACCATGTCGGCCAGAAGGCGCCATTCGTCTTTCACGGCGCTGACGACAACGCGACGGCCTGCGCCGCCGTGATCGCCATTGCGGAGGCATTCAAGGCGAACCCGGCTCCGCCCAGGCGAAGCATCCTGTTCCTCGTCTTCGAGGCGGAAGAGGACTTTCTGCAGGGCGCGTTTCACTACGTGAACCATCCGATCGTGCCGCTCGATCGCACGGTGGCCGTCCTGAACATGGACATGATCGGCCGCGACGAGGAGTCGGCGACCTGGAACATCAAGGCTGCGGACAGCCGCAACTCCGTGAACCTGGCGGGCACGCTGTACAGCCCCGATCTCCGGCGTGTCATCGAACACGAGAACCAGAAGACCGCTCTGCGGCTCGACTTCAAGACCGACGGCGACGATCGGGAGGGATGGTTCTCGCGCAGCGATCATTTTCCGTTCGCCATCAAGGGTGTGCCGATGGTGCTGTTCAACACCGGCGAGCATCCCGATTACCACACGGCCAACGACACGTGGGACCGAATCAACTACCCGAAGATGGAAAAGATCGTGCGGCTGGTCTACCTGTCGGCGCGCAGCCTCGCGGACGCCGCCGGCAGGCCGCGGTTCGTGACGGACCACGCTCCCGCGGAGAAGACCTCGAGCCGGTGACGCGGACGGACGGAGGCGGAGGCGCCCGTGCGCGCCGGGAAGCGCCGGGCGCATGCGGTACGAACCGGATTCGATTAGGGAGGCTGGGCGGCAATGCAGAGAATGCTTCTGGTGTGGATAGCCATTCTGCTCTCGGCGCCATCCCTCGCGTTGGCACAGACGAGCGGCGGCAAGATACTCGGCACGGCGCAGGACTCGACTGGCGGAGTCATGCCAGGCGTCTCGATCGTCGTCCACAACATCGCCACCGGCACGAGCCGCGAGGCGGTGACGAACGAACGGGGGCAGTACGAAGTGCCCGGGTTAGCGCCCGGGCGATACCGGGTCGAGGCGGAGCTTCCCGGCTTCCGGCGGTACAGCCGGGGACCGATCACCGTTCAGGTCAACCAGGAGACGCGCGTCGATGTGGCGCTGGAGGTCGGTCAACTGAACGAGACGGTTCAGGTGACCGCCGAGGGTCTCATCGTGCAAACGACCACGGCGACCGTCGGCCGCGTGGTCGAGCAGAAACAGATCGTGGAGCTGCCGCTCAGCGGCCGCAACTTCGCGGATCTCGGGCTGCTGACGCCCGGTGTGACGACGCGCGGGCAATCCACCAGCGCTGGCTCCAGCTTCGTGGTGCACGGGCAGCGCGGCGACGCCAACAACTTTCAGCTCGATGGCGTCGCCAACGTTTCACTGGGCGGCAACACCCTGCAGGCGCGGCCGAACGTGGATGCGGTGCAGGAGTTCAAGATCCAGACGTCGAACTTCTCCGCGGAGTTCGGCCGCAACTCGGGGTCGGTCGTCACCGTCGTCACCAAATCGGGGACCAACACGTTCTCCGGCGCCGGCTGGGGCTTCCTGCGCGACGACAAGTTCCAGGCCCGGAACTTCTTCGCCACGACCGACCCTCCGCCGCTCAGCCAGCAGCAGTTTGGCGCGACGCTCGGCGGCCCGATTCTGATCCCGGGCGTGTACTCCGGACGGAACCGGTCGTTCTTCTTCGCATCGTACGAGGGCTTCCGCCTCGAGCGCGGCCTGACGCGGCAGACGACCGTGGCGACGCAGCAGGAGCGCGACGGCGACTTCAGTTTCCTGAAGCGCCAGTTGATTGATCCCGCCACGGGGCAGCCGTTCCCCGGCAACCGGATCCCGGCCAGCCGGATCAGCGCGGCGGCGCTCCGCCTGCTGACGCTGATGCCGTTGCCGAACATCGAGGGACGAGGACCCCGACAGAACAACTTCGTCGCCTCGCCGTCGCAGAACCAGGATTACGACCAGTACATGTGGCGGCTCGATCACACGTTCGACTCGAAATGGAACGTGTTCTACCGCCACTTCGTGCAGGACAACAGCGACTTCAATCCCTACCAGGGCGCCAGCCCGGCTGGCTACCTGGGATTTCCGAACACGAGCGGGGGGCGGACGCAGCACGCCACGTTGGGGGTGAACACCACCATCTCGTCCACGTTCCTCAACGAGTTCCGCGCCGGCTTCTCGAGGTCGAGGAGTGCCAACTCGAACCTGCCGTTGCTCAACCCCTTGGACTTCGGCATCAACTACGTGCGGCCGCAGGACAAGATCGGCGGACTGGGCCTGCCGGACATCACCATCACCGGCATGTCGGGCTTCGGCAACAGCATCCAGGGACCCAGCCGCAGCGTGTCGAGCGAGTATCAAATCTCGAACGTCATGTCGAAGACGCTGGGGAGCCACAACCTCAAATGGGGTGGCGAGATCCGTCGCGGCAGCGAGGATCCGGACAACGGGTTCTTCACCGTCGGGAGGTTTGTGTTCAACGGCACGTACACCGGCGACTCGTTCGCCGACTTCCTGATCGGGCGCGCCTCGGAGTTCAACTACGCCGTCGGCCGTACCCAGATGGTCATGCAGAACTGGAATTACGGCGTCTTCTTCCAGGACGACTACAAGATCACCAGCAACCTCACGTTGAACCTGGGTCTCCGGTGGGATTACTTCAGTCCCATCCGCGACAAGCTTGGACAGACGTCAACGTGGGTGATCGACCGCGAGGCCGCGTCCGGCGTGCCGCAGAGCGGCCAGGCCCATATCGTGATCGCAGGCACGGAAGGCTTGCCCGAGAAGGGGACGTACTTTCCCGACAAGAACAACGTGCAGCCGCGCCTCGGTTTCTCGTGGGACGTGTGGGGCAACGGCAAGCTGGCGGTGCGCGGCGGGGCAGGCGTATTCCACAACCAGCTCCGCAACAACCTCACGCTGCAGCAGCTGCTCTCGTACCCGTTCTACGAGCAGCCGGTCGTGCGCGACACGACCCTTGAAAACCCGATTCGTCCAGTCGTGGGACCGCCCGTGATTGGACAGCTCTACACGACGGACCCGAACATCGTGCAGCCGTACGCGGTCGTCTACAGCGTCGGATTCCAGTGGCAGTTCATCAACAGCACGATGTTCGAGATGGCGTACGTCGGCAACCGCGGATACGACCTGCTGCAGTTCCGGGAGATGAACCAGCCAATATACGTCGCCGGCCAGACGACAGCCGCGACGAAGGATCGCTTCCGTCCGTATCCCGGCTTCTCGTCCGTACTCCGGTCCACGAACTGGGGCAAGTCCGAGTACAACGGCGTCGAGACGACGCTGCAGCGTCGTTTCGCCAACGGCCTCGGCTACCAGGTGGCCTACACGCTGTCGGCGTCGAAGGACTACTCTTCGCACTTCCACTCGGGCGCGACGAGCCGCGTGTACGTCATGACGCCGCAGGACGACGGCAACATTCCCGCGGAATGGGCGCACTCCGATCACGACGCCCGCCACCGGCTCGTGATCTCGAACGTGTACGAGTTGCCGTTCGGACCGGGAAGACGCTGGCTCTCGAAAGGTGCCCTGGGGAACATCCTGGGCAACTGGACGCTGGCCAGCATCTGGACCTGGCAGAGCGGCTTCCCCTACAACGTCTATGACGGGAGCGATCGCTGTCTGACGGCCGGCAACTACACGCCCACGTGCCGCCCGAATCTTGTCGGCGATCCGATCCTGTCGAGCGACGGGCGGTCGGCGGCCCGGTGGTTCAACACCTCGGCGTTCGAGCGCACGGCCTTGGGCCAGTTCGGCAGTGCGCCGCGAAACTCGATCCGGGGCCCAGGCCTGGTCAACACCGACCTGTCGATCATCAAGCGGCTGCGGCTCGACGGCGCGCGGCAGGGTCTGAACGTCGAGTTCCGCGCCGAGGCGTTCAACCTGTTCAATCGCGTCAACCTGGGCGCGCCCGTCAACGACATGTCATCGAGCGCGTTCGGCCGCATCGGGAGCACGGCGACGCCGGCTCGCGAGTTCCAGTTCGGTGTGAAGATCAACTTCTGAGACAACAGTGAACGTCGGCCCGCGAGCGGAGCCGACGTTCCCTGCCGTGGCCGGGCGCCGTGAGCCGGCCGGGCGTTCCTCCTCCAGCCCGGCGGGATGCGGCGTCCGGCCTTTCGCTGCCATCCAGACTACGCTGTCGACAGGCAGCACGGCGCGGGATGTCGTAACGCTGCTTTCTCGAGGACCTCATGATGCTGGCGCGTACATCGTTCGAGACCCTTGTGTTGTTACTCTCGGCCGCCATGGGTTCGCCGGCGGCAACCCGGCCCCCGGCCCCGGAAGACCTGCTCGCAGTCACCGAGCCGAGTGACATCAGCTCCTCCCCCGACGGCGGCTCGGTCGCTTTCGTTGCGACGCAGGCCGACCTCGCAGCCAACCGGCATACCGTGCGTTTGATCGTGATGCCAAGTGCGGGCGGGGCGTCGAGGCAGCTGGCAGAAGGCCTGGGCGGCATCGGCAGCCTGCGCTGGTCGCCCGACGGATCTCGCCTGGCGTTTTTCGCCTCGCAAGGCGGAAGGTCTGCCGTCTGGGTGCTCGACGCCCGCTCCGGCGCGCTCACGCGGATCTGCGACTACGATCGCGGCAACAGTTTTCTCTCGAAAGCCGGCAACCCGCTGGCCTGGGCGCCGGACGGGAGCCAACTCGCGTTCGCCGGAACCACCGAACCGCCTCCGGCGGAAGCGGATCCGCTCGTGATCACCCGCATCCAGTACAAGACCCGAACCGCCTTGTCCGACAACCGCCGCTCCCACATCCACGTGGTGCCCTCGACGGGCGGCACGCCGCGTGCCGTGACCACCGGCAGCTTCGACGAGCACTCGATCGACTGGGGCGGAGACGGCTCGGAAATCATCTTCCTCTCGAATCGCGAGCCGGACGCCGACGCGAACTACAACTACGACCTGTTCGCCGTGAACGTTCGGTCCGGCGCCGTCCGGCAGGTGACCAGTACACCGGGCGTCGAGATGGACCCCAGCCTCTCACCGGACGGGCGATGGATCGCGTACATCGCCACGACCCGCGCGGTCACGACGATCGACAGCGTCGCCGAAGACGCGCACGTGTGGGTGATTCCCACGGCCGGTGGTCCCGCGCGGGAGCTGAACCACGCCCTCGACCGGCGGAGCGCGTCACCGCGGTGGACGCGAGACGGCCTGTCCGTGCTCTACACCGCGATGGATCATGGCAAGACGTCGCTGTACTCCGTGCCGCGCGGCGGCGGCCGGTCGGTGCCGCTCGTGGACGAACGCGCGCAGATCGGATCCTTCTCGGTCGCCCGTGGCGACGGCGCCGTCGCGCTCAGCCTCAGCTCGCCGACGAAGCCTCCCGAGATCTACCGCATGGCCGCGAGCGGGGGGGCGCTCCAGCCTCTGACGACGTTGAACCACGCGCTGGCGAGCGGGTGGAACCTGGTCGAGCCACGCGCCGTTCGGTTCACGAGCTTCGACCGGACGGAGATCGAGGGTTGGCTCTACCCGGCTGCCGCGGGCAGCGGCAAGGCGCCGATGCTGCTCTCGATCCACGGCGGGCCGCACGGCATGTACGGCTACGCCTTCAACCCGGCATTCCAGGTCCACTCGGCCCGCGGATACGCGACGCTCGCGCTCAACCCGCGCGGCAGCTCCGGCTACGGGCAGGCGTTCGCGGATGGCTGCGTGGGCAACTGGGGAGGCGGCGACTACAAGGACCTGATGGCGGGCGTCGACCACGTCCTCCGCGCGTACCCCGAGATCGATGGAGACCGGCTGGGCGTTGTCGGGAGCAGCTACGGCGGGTTCATGACGAACTGGGTGATCACACAGACGCCGCGGTTCAAAGCGGCCGTTTCCGGCGCCAGCCTCTCCAACCTGATCAGCTTCTACGCGACGTCTCTCTACCAGGACCTGGTGCACGTCGAGTTCGGCGGCGAGCCCTGGAAAGGCGACAACTTCGCGCTCTTGTGGAAGTGGTCGCCGCTGCGTTACGTCGAGCAGGTCGTGACGCCGACCATGTTCGTGCACGGCGAGCTGGACAACGACGTGCACATCACGCAGGCAGAAGAGATGTATACGGCCCTGCGGCGCCGCGGCGTCGAGGCGGCGCTGGTGCGGTACGCCCGCGAGGGCCACGGGTTCCGTGAGCCCAAACACCAGGTCGATCGACTGGCGCGCACGCTTGCATGGTTCGACCGTTACCTCGCTCCCGCCAAAGCCCGGCCCACCGCTCGGCGGTAATCGAACGGGAGTACATGCCGATGATGTCGATGTTGAAGCGCAGCGTGCTGCCGGTGTTGTTTGCGACGCTCGTGATTGCGGCGGCTGCCGCGCAGGACGCCGGCCCGGTCGTCGAGACGTCGCAGCGGATTATCGCGAACATCGCCGAGCGGTCCGAGGTGATGACGAATCTCGAGTACCTGACCGACCTCATCGGCCCGCGGGTGACCGGCTCGCCGCGGCTCGAAAAGGCGAACGAGTGGACCGCCCAGCGGTTCCGTGACTATGGCCTCGAGAACGTGCGCCTCGAGCCGTGGCCGTTCGGGCGCCGCTGGACGCGCGGGTCGGCCTGGGCGCGGATCGTTGAGCCCAGCGACGGCCTGCCCCTCATCGTCCACTCCGCCGGTTTCGCACCGGGCACAAACGGCACCGTCCGCGGCGAGGTGAAGTACGTCCCCGCCGACACGATGGCGGAGCTGGGCAAGCACACGGGCACGCTGAAGGGGGCAATCCTCCTGCTCGGCGAGCCGGCCGACGTCGGCAGGCCGCCGTCCTGGGACCCGTATTCATGGGAGCGCCGCGTCAAGGAACTCCAGGAGCAGCGGCAGCGGGAAAAGGAGAACCCGGACTTCAATCGCAGGCGGAACGAGTTCTTCCTCCGCGAGGGGGTCGGCGCGATCATCCGGGACTCGGACAAGGACTGGGGTCTGCTCAACATGGGCGGCATCGGCGGGCAGGATCCCGCGGCGCCCGTGCTGCCGACGCTCTACACGACGCATGAAAACTACCTCCTGCTCTGGCGCCTCATCAAACGCGGCCGGACTGTGGTCGAGCTGGGCGTGGAGAACACCTTCAGCACCCAACCGGTCGACGCGTACAACGTCGTGGCCGAGCTGCGCGTGACGGAGAAGCCTGACGAGATCGTCCTGATTGGCGGTCACCTCGACTCCTGGGATCTCGGCACGGGCGCCACCGACAACGGCGTGAACTGCATGATCGTGCTCGAGGCCGCCAGGGCCTTGAAGGCGGTCGGGGCGCGGCCGGCGCGGACGATCCGGTTTGCGCTCTTCAACGGCGAGGAGCAGGGGTTGCTCGGCGCCAAGGCGTATGTGACGGCGCACAAGGAGCAACTGACTCGTCATTCCGCCGTGTTGATCATGGACATCGGGCAGGGGCCGGCCGTCGGCATCTCCCTTCACGGCCGCGATCGCCTTCGGCCCGCGATGGCGGCGGCGCTCGCGCCGCTCAATGACCTCGGCGTTCGGGGCGTCACGCTCAACTACCAGGGCGGGACCGACCACCTGCCGTTTCTCGACGAGGGCGTACCGGCATTCGCCTTCCACCAGGACATCTCCGAGTACGTCAAGTCACACCACAGCGAGTCGGACACGTTCGACAAGGTCCATCCGGACGTCGTCAAGAAGAATGCGGCCGCGATGGCCGTGACGGCCTACAACATCGCGATGATGCCGTCGCTCTTCCCGAGGCAGTTGCTGCCGGCTCCGCCCACGCCGTGACGCACGCCGGACCGATGGAATATCACATGGCACACCGAATCCTGTCTCTCACACTCGTTCTCGCCGCGACGGCCGGGCCGGCCGTCGCGCAGGAGTCTCCGTTCCTCCCGGCCCGCACGCATCGCGCGCTCGTCAACGAACTTTCGGGCGACATCGCCTACGAGCACATCCGCTGGTTCACGCACCACCACCGCCCGATGGGCGGCGGTGCAGGATTCGAGGCGGTGGCGCGCTACGTCGAGCAGAAAGCGCGGGAGTACGGCCTCGAGGACGTGCGGTACATCAAGCTTGCCGGCGACAGCCCGAGCTGGACGCCGAAGCTGGGCGAGTTGTGGCTGATCGAGCCCGAAGAGCGGCGGCTGGCGTTCAGCCCGGAGGTCGCCGTGTCGCTCGCCGACTACAGCCGCAACACGAACATCGCCTCGGCGGATCTCGTGGATGTTGGCGAGGGCACAACGCAGGCCGACTACGACAACACGGATATCGCGGGGAAGGTCGTGCTCGCGAGCGGTCCGCTGGCCGTCGTGATGAACGAGGCCGTCTGGAAGCGGGGCGCCCTGGGAATCGTGGCCTTCACCACATCACGCGTTCCCAGCTATCCGGACCAGCTCCCCTGGATGCGGATTCCCGTCGAGAGCGAGGACAAGACGAAGCAGGGCACCTTCGCCTTCGTGCTCTCCTACCGCGAAGGGATGCGGCTGCGGCAGGCGCTGGCCGGCGCGGGCGGCCGCCCGTTCAAAGTCCGCGCGAAGGTGGACTCCGAGTTCCACGAGCCTTCGACGCAGGCCATTGTCGAGGCCGTCATCCGCGGTACGGAAATCCACGATCAGGACATCGTGCTGACCGGGCACCTGCAGGAAGAACGCTTTTCCGCCAATGACGACGCGAGCGGCTGCGCGAACGTGCTGGAGATCGCGCGCGCGCTCAAGAAGATGATTGACGAAGGGCGCCTGCCGAGGCCGCGCCGCGACATCCGCTTCTGGTGGGTCGACGAAATCAGCGCAGAGGAGCAGTACTTCGCCGATCATCCTGACGAGCGCCGGCGGTTCCTCGCCAACATCAACCAGGACATGGTCGGGGCGAAACAATCCGCCGGGAGCCGAATCCAGTTCATCACGCGGCCCCCATTCTCGCGGGCGAGCTTCCTGGGTGACGTGATCGAGTCGGTTGTCGAAGCGATCGTCCACGGCAACACGTCGTACCTCGCGGCCGGACAGGCCCGCCAGATGCACCGCGGCGTCGCGCAGCCCTCGTCGACGAGCGGCGAGGACCTCCCGTTCAGCGAGCCGATCCTCTCACGCCTGGGCACGCGCGAACGCTACGACGCACGCGTCATTCCCTTTCACAACAGCACGGACCACCAGGTGTTCAACATGGGCGTGATCGGGATCCCGGCCGTGACGTTCACCAACTGGCCCGACGAGTACATCCACTCCACCGACGACGACCTCTGGCAGATCGATCCGACGCAGTTGAAACGCAACGCGGTCAGCGTGGCCGCATCGGCGCTCTATCTGGCGAATGCCGGCGACGCCCACGTTCCGGCGCTGGCAACCGAGATCTACGGACGCGGGCTGGCGCGGATGAGCCGCGACGCCACGACCGCCATGCAGATGCTCCAGGCCGTGCCCCCGGCCGATCGCGCCGCCGTGTACCCGCGCGCCGCAAATCTGGTGCGCCAGGCGTCGCATCGTGAGAAGACGGCCCTGGAGTCGGTGCGTGTGTTCGCCACCAGGGGGTCCGACGCCGAGCGGGTACTGACTGATCTCTCCACCCAGCTGCCTGCCGACACGGCGGCCGTGGCCAGGCTCGCCGGCTACTACGCGACGCTGACCGGCCAGACCCCGCCGCGGGCCGCGCTCACGGCGCGCGAGCGGGAGCTGGCGGGCAGGATTCCGGAGACCGTCGAATCCGTGCAGGCATTCATGTCGGGACGCAGCAGGCTCGAAAGACCGGCAAACCTGCATCCGCTCATGGCCTACGAAGTGCTCAACTTCGTCGGCGGCGGCCGCAGCTATCTCGACATCTTTCACGCAGTGGCGGCGCAGGCGGATGCGGCGGGCGCCTGGTACTACGGCGTCGTGTCGCTCGACGAGGTGGCGGCCTATCTTGACTCGGCGGAGAAAGCGGGCATCATCGCAGTTAAGACCAGGCGCGCCCCGTCTCAAGAGGAGGACTAGATGCGCAGAACGACTCGACTCCATCGCAGGCGACTGTTGGCGCCCGCCCCGGCCGGTTTGTTCGTGGCAGCCTTGTGCACCGTCGCCCTACCCGCCGGCGTGCTGGCGCAGGCGCAGGACGCCACGGTGCGGCTGCTGGCCGAGCTGACCAACGCCCATGGCATCGCCGGTTTCGAGGGCCCCGTGCGCAATATCCTCCGCCGGGAGTGGCAGGGCCTGCTCTCCGACCTGCGCACCGACGGTCTCGGCAACCTGCTCGGCGCGCTGCGCGGCCAGGCGGACGCGCCACGCGTGCTGCTCATGGCGCACATGGACGAAGTCGGATTCCTGGTGCGCCACATCGACGACAACGGCTTCATCTACTTTCATCCGGTCGGCGGCTACTTCGATCAGAGCGTGCTCACGCAGAGGATGTCGATCCTGACGCCCCGGGGCATCGTCGTCGGGTATACCGGGATGAAGTCGGGACATATCCTGCGGCCGGCCGAGCGCACCCACCTGGTGCCGCTCGAGGACATGTTCATCGACATCGGCGCGCGGAGCCGGCAGGAAGCGATGGAGAAGTTCGGCGTGCGGCCGGGGCTGCCCATCGCCTACCACACCGAGTTCCAGGCGCTGAGCGGGACCGGCCGGTACCTGGCCAAGGCCTGGGACGACCGCGTGGGGCTGGCGGTCATCACCGAGGCGCTCAAGCAGCTCAAGGCGACATCGCACCCCAACACCGTGCAGGTTGCCGCGACGGTGCAGGAGGAGATCGGACTGCGCGGCGCGTCTGTGGTGTACGCCAGCACGAAACCGGACATCGTGATCAACCTGGAGATCGGTATCGCCGCCGATTTCCCGCTGCTCACCTCGCCCAGGCTGTCGCAGGAGGCGCTGGGCAAGGGGCCGTCGGTGTTTGTATTCGACAACAGCATGATCCCGAACAACAACTTCGTCGAGTGGATCATCAGGGTCGCCCGGGAAGGCCAGATCCCGCTGCAGTTCGAATCCGTGAGCGGGTACGGCGAGGACGGCGCGATGCTTCAGAAGTCGGACACGGGCGTCCCCGCGATCAACATCGGCGTGCCGACCCGGTACGGGCACAGCCAGTCCGGCGTGATCGACCGCGCGGACTTTGACAACACCGTGAAGCTGATCGTGCAGATGGTGCGGCGGTTGTCGGCGGCCGAGGTGAAGGCCATCCGCGAGTTCGACGCCCAGGATCGCGGCCCGATCTCGTCGCGGGGGAACGAGTGCGCGGCGCCGTGCGCCGGGGTGTCGCGATGACGTCCGGGGGCGGGCTGCCGCGCGCGATCGGCCTTTCGACCGTTCTTGCCGTTGCCTTCGGCGTGGCGCAACCCGCGCCACTCGCGCAGTGGAGCAACCGTTACCCGAAGGTCGCCGGCTACAGCCATCACGTGTATCTCGAGGGGTACGAGATGCCGGCGCTCGGCGCCGGCCCGACCGATCCGGCCGCGTCGCCCGACGGGAAATGGCTCGCGTTCTCTGCACGCGGGTGGTTATGGCTTCTCGACCCGCAGACCGGGGAAGCGCGGCGCATCACACGAGGCGCCGGCATGGACTCGCGTCCCGCCTGGTCGCCTGACGGCCAGAAGATCGCGTTCGTGCGCGACACCGGCAAGGACACGAGCCTGGTCCAGATCGAGGTCGCGGGCGGGTCTGAGAAGGTTCTTGTCGATACACCCGCGATCGATCTCGATCCGGCCTATTCGAGCGACGGCCGCTCGCTGTTCTACTCGTCGGGTGAAGCCGGCGATCTTGACCTGTGGCGCATCGACCTCGCGACGGGCGCCAGGACGCGTCTCACCGAGGACGAGGGGCTCGAGCTGCGGCCGCTGCCGCTGCCGGGCGACAGCCAGGTGATCTACGTGGGCAAGGGCCAGGGGTCCGACCGGCTGGCGGTGTTGAGCCTTCCCGACAAACAGCGGCGCGTGCTGGCCGAGTACCCGATTGCCTCGCAGATGCGTCCCGCACTCCATCCGGACGGGAAGACGATTGCCGCCGGCTTTCCCAATCCGGACGCGTGGGACCTGTGGCTCGTGGACGTCGCCGGAGGACCGCCGATCCGGATCGCGCGCGGGGGCAAGCCGGTCATGCCGGCATTCAGCGCGGACGGCGAATCCGTGTTCTTCGTCGAGGCCGACGCGGAGCGCCAGTTCCGCCTGCGTCGCGTGGGTCGCGGCGGTGGCGAGGTGCTGGAGGTGCCGGTACGCGCCTGGGATTGGGGCGAGCCGACGTCGCGAGTCCAGGTCAGAACGCGCCGCGAGGGGAGCGCCGCGCCGCTGCCGGCGCGCGTGCACGTCGCCGATCGCGACGGGCACCCGGCAGTGCCGTCTTCGGGCCAGGTCTGGTTCGACGGGCAGAATGGGCTCGTTTACTTCTACTCGCCAGGCGTGGTCACCATCGAAGTGCCTGCCGGCGCCGTGCGCGTGACCGCCGCCGCGGGGTTCGGAGCGGCGGCCGTTTCGGCGACGGCCAACGCCAGGACGGCGGAAACGACGACCGCCGATCTTCAGTTCTCGCCGATCTGGAACACGCGGGCCGACGGCTGGTACTCGGGAGATCACCACTTCCACATGAACTACGGCGGCGTGTATACGCTTCGACCCGAGCATCTCGTCCCGATGATGCAGGGCGAGGACCTGGATGTGGGCACTCCACTGATGGCCAATCTCCACACGCGCGTGAACGATCTCGAGTGGTTCGACTGGCGACGCCTCTCGTCCGGTCCGCCGCTCATCGCGTTCGGCCAGGAGGTCCGGCCCCACTTCTTCGGGCACATGGGACTCATCGGCGTCTCGTCGCCGCACTGGCCGTGGTACTGGGGGCCTGGGTACCCCGCGTACGGACTGGACGACCGGCCGAATGCTGTCGCGCTCGCGCACGCGAGGCGCCAGGGCGGCGTGAACGCATACGTCCACCCGGTGATGCGGGCTGGTCCCTTCCCCGGCGGCAACGAGCCGCCGAACGGCCTGCCGCTGGGGCTCGTACCCGACGCCGTGCTCGGGGACCTCGACACGATCGAGGTGGCGTGCCTGTGGAGCGACGAACTGGGAACCAGCGACGCGTGGTACCGACTGCTCAACGTCGGAGCCGTCGTTGCGCCATCGGCCGGCACCGACGTCATGAACGACTTCTACAGAACGATGGCGGTCGGGACCGCGCGCGTGTACGTGAAACCCGAAGGCCCGCTGACGCTGAACAGCTACCTGAACGCTCTGCGCGCGGGCCGCAGCTTCGTCACGACGGGCCCGCTGCTGCAATTCGCCGCGGGCAGCGCCGGTCCGGGTGATGCGATCGAGGCCAGGCCGGGTGCCGACGTGCCGTGGGAGCTGACGGTCGCGTCGCCAACGGCGCTCGAGACCGTCGAGGTCCTCGTCAACGGCACGGTCGCGTGGAGCGATCGAGGGCTGGACGCGCCAGGCAAGCGCACGTGGACAGGGCGGATCAAGGCTCCGGCCGGCGGATGGATTGCGGCACGCGTTCGCGGCGGCGCGGCGCGGTGGCCCGTCATGGACAGCTACCCGTTCGCCCACACGGCACCCGTCTGGTTCGGGCGGGTCGGCAGTACGGACCGCGAGTCCGCCCAGCGCGCCGCAACGGAACTGCTGCGGTGGATGGATGTGGCGGACAAGCGCCTCGCGGAGCGGTACGACGGTGCCGCAATCCCGAAACTGAAAGCACGGTTTGCGCAAGCCCGCCGCCGCCTCGAAGCGATTGCCGGCGGGGGCACGGCCAAGCCGACCCCCTGAGTCCGTCCGAAAGGGAGTATCGATGTCGAGGCGACTGGCTCTGGCTGCGTTGGCTGCTGCCGCGATCGTCGCGGCCGTGCCGCTCACGGCTCATATCCTCCAGATTCCGTCGGCCTACCAGCGCATCTTCGGCGCCGGCGGATCGACAATGTACATGGAGAGCATGTACCTGCCGCCGGTCACCACGGGACCGTGGGCGCCGGCATGGTCTCCGGACGGGCAGTCGATTGTCGTGGCCATGCGCGGCAGCCTGTGGCGCATTCCCGCTCAAGGTGGAGAAGCGGTACAGCTCACCGAGGGGCCGCACTACGACTCGCAGCCCGACTGGTCGCCTGACGGCCGCCGGATCGCGTTCACGCGCGACACCGGATCGGTGATCGATATCTGGACGATCGACGCCGACGGCGGCCATCCGCAACCGCTGACCCAGAGCACCGGCTTCGCGGTTGACCCTCAGTGGGCGCGCGATGGCCAGTCGATCCTGTTCGTCTCGATGGACCGGGGCAAGGCGCTGGGCCTCTGGTCTGTGAGCCTGGCCGACGGGGCCGTGCGCCCGGTGCTCGCCGATGAATATCAGAACATCTCGCCGAGCTGGTCGCCGGATGGGCGGGCGATCGTCTTCGTCAGCAACCGGCCGTGGGGCAGCAAACGCATCCAGGGCACGGGCGGTCTCTGGACGCTGCGCCCCGACACGGGCCAGATCGATCTGCTGCTGCAGGAAGAAACGGTGTACCACGCGCGCCCGGTGTGGTCGCCCGACGGCCGCAAGGTCGCGTACGCGTCGTTCCGCAGCGGGCACAACCAGCTTTGGGTGATGTCGGCGAGCGACGGCAACCCGCACCGGCTGACGTACGTCGATGGTGAGGTCCACACGCCCGCCTGGTCGCCCGACAGCCGCACGCTCGCCTACATCTCGAACGCAGGCGGACGGTTCACGCTCTGGACCGTGCCGGCCGTCGGTGGTACGCCAGCGCAGGTGGAAATCAGGCGGCTGAAGCACCGGCGTCCCGTCGGGCTCCTCCGCGTTCACCTCAGGGACGCCGCCACCGGGCAGGACACGCAGGCGCGTGCCTACCTCGTCGCGTCCGACGGGAAGAGCTACACGCCGGAGGATGGTTTTCACCGAATGGTGGTGGTCACCAAAGACCACTACTTTCATGCGCCGGGCAGCTTCACGATCGAGCTGCCTGCCGGCCCCGCGACGATCGAGCTGACGAAGGGTTTCGAGTACCGCCCGGAAAAGCAGCAGGTCACCATCGTGGAAGGGCAGACGGCGACGGTCGAGTTCGCGTTGAAGCGCGTTCTCGACATGCCGGCGCTCGGCTGGCACTCGGGCGACAATCACATCCACATGAATTACGGCGGCATCTTCGAGGCGACGCCGCGCTCGTTGATGCTCGAAGCCGACGGCGAGGATCTGCACGTCGTCAACGATCTGATCGCCAACCAGGCGGGCACCCGCATTCACGATCTCAAGTACTTCGAGGGGAAGCTCAACGCCATCTCGAAGCCGAACCGGTTGATGTACTTCAACGAGGAGTACCGTCCCGGGTTCGCCGGCCACATGGCGCTGCTGAATCTCACGTCTTTCGTGTGGCCGCAGTTTCTCGGCAACCAGGGGACCGCGCTCGGCGGGCATTACCCGCCCAACGCGCTCGTGCTCGACGCCGTGCACGCGCAGGGGGGCGTCGCGGGCTACGTTCACCCGTTCACCACGCCGAAGCGCGAGCCGGAGGAGGTCAACTACAGCGGCGCGCGCGAGTTTCCGGTGAACGCCGCGCTCGGCAACGTCGACTACTACGACGTGATGTGTATCTGGAGCGACGAGTACGTGTCTGCCAAGGTGTGGTACCGCGTGCTCAACCTCGGATTCCGCGTGCCCGCCTCTGCGGGCACCGACGCGATGACCAACTATTGGCGGGCGCCGGCGATCGGCACCACCCGCGTATACGTTCGGAGCGCGTCCCCGCTCAACTATCAGGACTGGATCCGCGGCCTGACGGCCGGACGCTCGTTCGTCACCAACGGCCCGCTGCTGTTCATGCGCGTGGACGGACGCGAGCCCGGAGAGGAGCTGGCGCTCCCGGCCGGCAGGGGCACGCAGGTGAAGGTGGAGGTGGAGGCGCGGTCGATCGTTCCGATGGACACGCTCGACATCGTCCAGAACGGCGCTGTCGTCCGGTCGATCAAGCCGGCCGATCCGTACCACGCGACGTTCGCCGGCAGCGTGCCGGTGGAGCAGAGCGGCTGGATCGCGGCACGCGTGACCGGGCCGGAGCGCCAGCACCTGCTGATGGACAGCTACGTGTACGCGCACACCAATCCCGTGTACCTGGCCAAGGAGGGCTCGCGGCCGCGGTCTCCCGAAGATGCGCGCTACTTCCTCCGGTGGATCGACCACGTCCTGGGGCTGTTGGAGCAGTCGGACGCGTTCGACACGCCGGCACAGAAGCGGGAAGTCATCGAGCTCTGGCGCCGGGCTCGCGGGGTGTACGCGAAGCTGGCGGCGTAGGGTGCACCTCGAGGCCGCGCGGCGTACGAAGCGGTCGTCGCAGATGTCGCAGCCTTGGCATAAATTGCGCTTCTGCCTTCCATAAATGACAGCCTCTCTCCTTGTCGCCGCGCGTCGAACCGGGCTACGATGCGCGTAGACATGACGCCGTCTTCGTTCACGGACACGCCTCGCACACCGGCGCCGAGCGCCGCCCCGGCGCCTGCGTCCGGGCGGATTCTCGCCCGCCTGTCGTCCGTGCTCGTCCTCGTCCTGTCCCTCGTGGTCGTGGTCGGCATTACGCCGGCGATGAGGGCTGGGTGATGTAGGCGGCGAGGAATCGAGAGCACGACCAAGGCCATCACCCACCCGGGATGATGGCCTTTTTCATTTTCTGGTGGCTTATGAACCTGACCGATCTGCGCACGTTCGTGATGGTGTTGGACGAGACGAGCCTGACCCGGGCGGCCTCACGACTGGGCCGCACGCAGCCCGCCGTGACCGTCGCGATCCAACGCCTCGAGAGCGCGGCGGGCACAACGCTGCTGATTCGGGACCGCGGCGCCGTCCGGCTGACGTCCGCCGGCGAGCGGCTCGCCGCCTACGCCCGGCGGATCGTTGACATGGCCGCCGAGGCGCATGCCGCCATCGTCAACCTGCGACAGATCGGACGGACGGAGCTGCTCGTGGGGGCCAACGACTCGCTGGCGGGCGTCGCCCTGCCGCTCATCGATACCTTTCGCCAGCAGCGCCCGGATACCCGTGTGGACCTGAAACGAACGCGGTCGCGCGACGTCGCGGGCCTGGTCCGCAAGGGGGATCTCGACGTCGGCCTGGCGATGGACAAGCCCGAGGCGGAGGACCTGCAGAGCATCGTGCTCGACCGCGACGAGTTCCTGGTCGTCGTTCCGCCCTCCCACGAGTTCGCCAGCCGATCGTGCCTCCGGCTGCGCGACGTGGCGGAACAGCCGCTCATCGCGCACAATGAACCGTCGCCGGACCGCACGCGCGTGCTCGCGCTGCTCGACGCGTGCGGCGTCAAGCACCGGATCGTGCTCGGCGTGCCGACGCTGGATGCGCTGAAACGCGCCGTCGAGGCGGGGATGGGGATCACGATCATGTCGCGCCGGTGCGTGCTGACCGAGGTCCAGCAGCGCCGCCTCGTGGCGATCCCGCTCGACGGCCCCGCGGCCGGACGCGAGATCTGGCTGGTGGCGCGGAGCCGCGCCACCATGTCGCAAACGGCGGCGGCGTTTGTGGATCTGGCTCTGCGCACCATCCGCGACACCGAACCGGCGCGAGCCGCGCTGCTCCACATTCGGGCGGTCACCTTCGCGGGTCGCCGGGTCGCCGCGGGTGCGAAGGGATGATCCGCTTCACCGCAAGAAGCGCGGAACCAGGCACGAATCCGCGTTTGGAGCGACTCGCCAATGCGGTGAAGGGTGGCGATATCGAGGGTCGTTGCGGTGTATGCTGGGCAGAGGCTTCGTATGATGCTGACGGACCGCATCGAGGTAAATCCCGACGTGATGCTTGGGAAGCCAGTCATCCGCGGGACGCGGCTCCCGGTTGAGCTGATACTTCGCAAGTTGAGCGAAGGTGCTTCCGAGGCGGACCTTTTGGAGGCCTACCCGCGCCTCACACGTGAGGACATCCAGGCCGCGATGCGGTACGCGGCCGAGACGCTGGCGCACGAGGAAGTCGTCTTCATCGGCAAACGCTCGGCCCACGATCGAGAGTAGACGGTGCGGTTTCTCGCCGACGAGAGCTGCGATTTCGGCGTGGTGACCGCTCTCCGCACCGCTGGCCATCGGGGGCGGCTGCTGTCGCGATGACCGTCAGGCCGGGGGGTGGGGGGCATTGAGCGGGACGCTCTGACGATCGACCGGGCGCAGCTCGATTTCCACCCCGTCCGGCCCGCGCACGAGGCGTGGGCCTATCGATTCGGCGCCCGCCGCGACCAGCCGTTCGTGAACCGAATCGCCGGAGCAGGCAAACGCGAGGCGCCGCAGGCCAAGCGTGCGGCCCGCAACTTTTCCATCGGGCACGCCGGAGAACTGCATCAGCTCGAAACGTGCGGGCGCTTCGTCCTCGCTCGCCAGAAACGCGAGGCGGAACGTCGCTTCTGCCGGCAGCCCGAGCATCCTGTCGAAGGGATCGCCGGTGAGCGTTCCGTCAAAGAGCACCTTGAGGCCGCCGGCCGTTGCGAACAGGCGCAGCGCCGCGTCAACGTCGCCGACCACCAGGACGGCCGAGTGCAGTTCCCCGTGCAGCCGATCCGGGTCGGCATCGAGCGCAGGGCTGGGGCGCCGCGGCGAGACCTGTGGCACCGTCCACCACATGCCGTCCGGACTCCGCAGCACGCATTCGCGCATCGACTGCGCGTACGGGTACGTCACGATCGGCCCGACCGTACCGCCTGCGGCCTCGACCAGCTCTTTCGTGCGCTCGAGATTCCGGGAGTAGATGCCCAGGAGGCGCGGTCCGGGCTCCCACAACTCCGGCGGCGGCAGCCCCGGATCGACGGCCGTCTGCAGGCGGAGTCGCCCCGCCGGCGATCCACCCACACCAAGCAGGACGTCGCCTGGCCGATCCTCGAGGACCTCGAGCTGGAACGCCCGCGAGTAGAACCGGGCAGCGGCCGTCACATCGCTCGTGGCGACGACGGCCTCGACGATCGATCCGAGCGGCATCTTCTTCCCAGCCTCTCAGCGCAAGCCCAGCGCGCCGGGATTCATCAGCCCGCGTGGATCGAGCAGGTGTTTGAGGTCGGCGACCACCGCCCGCGGCGTGGGATCGAGGCTGTCGCGATACGGATAGAACTTGCCGATCTGTTGGTGGACGGCGCCCAGTTCGAGGAATGCGCTCTTCAGCTCGTTCAGCAGCGCGATGACCGCGTCGTTCGCCCCTTCGACGCGCGGATGCGCGGCGTAGCGCGCCGCATCGGCCGGGTCCAGGTAACGCAGGTGATACGGGGTCAGCGCGTCGGGATAGTAGAACGCCGGCTCGAAGATGAACTCGGTGCCGGCCACCGCGGTCAGGAGCGACGTGGCGATGTGGAACTGCTCCAACCTATCGGCGTGCCGCACGAAGACCTCGCGCATGAGCGCGTACGCGCGCGGCACCTTCGACAGCGGCAGGCACGCGTGAATCGGCACCCACCGCTCGCCGTTGCGCCCGACGAGAAACGGCCCCACCGGCTGGAACGGCGTGGCGCGGATCACCGCGGGAAGCGTTGCGGCGATCCGCCGACCCGCTCGCCCCGCAATCCGCCGGACCGTCGACATGTCCGCGGCGACCGCGGCTTGGCTGCGCCCCTCGACCGTGACGTGCAGCGACCACGCGACGCCTTCCATGAACCGCCGTCCTGCGAACACGATGCGCGCCGCGTCCCTCGCGCCCGCCGCCAGCGAACGCCCGGCGCGCGCGACGCGCCCGAGAACGCGCAGCGCCTCGCCCGTCGATCCCGGGTCTGTCATGTGGCTGTTGAGGAACGGGTCGAGGCCGAAGCATTCGGCGGCGAGACGCTGGCGTGCGATTTCCGACTGCGCCTCGAACATGGGCTCGAAGTCGTCGAACGCGAACGAGGCGAACGCGGTCACCGCGGGCTCGCGAATGACCTTGAGCGCCGCCGCAGCTTTGATCGCAAGCGCGCCGCAATCCGACAGGAACAGGCCGGTCAGATCGGGGCCGTAATGGCGGTGGAACGGATCGTGGCCGTGAGTGGCTCCCGAGCCGGTCGCGAGCACGCGCCCATCGGCGAGCACGACCGTCAATCCGAGCACGCTGTCGGCAACCGTTCCGTAGACGCCCGATCCGTAGAACATCGAGTTGTTCGAGAGCGTGCCGCCGATTGTCGCCACGAGTCCCGACATCGGGCCGAAGTACGGCGTCCGCAGCCCGTGCGGGCGCAGCGCGTTCCGCAGCTCGTTCCACGTGCAGCCGGCCTCCACCGTGACCGTCATGTCCTCGGCGTCGATCTCGGTGACCCGGTTGATGCGCCGCATGTCGATCATCACCGTCTTGCGTTCGACCGGCACGTAGCCGCGGGTGTAGGACAGCCCGCCGCCGCGCGGGATCACGGTGTATCCCGCGCCGGTCGCCACCCGGACGATCTCGGAGAGTTCAGCGACGGTGCCGGGCCTGGCCACCGCCGCCGCCGTCTCGCCGGTCCAGAACGCGTCCATGGAGTGGAAGGCGCGCTCCGCCGGATCGGTGAGCACGTAGGGCTCGCCCACAATCGCTTGAAGCGCCGCGATCAGGTCCGTCATTGCTCGCGCGCCTCCTCGTAGAACTCGAGCATCGTTCCGCCCGGCGCGCGCGCCAGGAAGCTGCGCACGGACCCGCCGGCGCCCGGAACGAGGCCCGGCACGGTCACCGGGGTTCCGCCGATCTGCCGCAGCCGCAGCCGCAGGCCGTCGAGATCGTCGGTGGCGTGGCTCAACATCACGACGCCCAGGTGCGGCGGGCGCATGCGATCTGCGATGCTCGTAACGGGAATGCCCTTGGTTTGCAGCAGCAGCGTCTTGCCGTCCGGCTCACCCGGCGTGCGGTACGCCGCCAGCCGCAGATCGGCGTGCGCGGGGATGCCGACCATCGCATTGATCAGCGGCCGCGTGCGGTCGTCCACCCACGCATCGAACGCGAGTTCGAGCCCGAGCCCGTCGCCGTAGAACTTCGCGCTGGCGTCGATGTCGCGAACGAACTGCGACACCACGGTCAGAGCGCTGAAGTCGCCGGGCAGATTCGGCCGCGCCATCGCGGGCGGGTAGTTCATCGCGCCGACCAGCACCAGGTTGACGTGGTCGGGAGTGCGGAACACGACCTCCGACTGCTCGAGCCCATCGATCACGTAATAGTGCGGATGCGGCGCCTCGGATTCATATCCGGCGTCGCGCAGGCGGCGGAACGTCCCCTCGGGATCCCGCACGTTGCAGTCGAGGGCGCCGATACCGATCGCCCAGGGGTCGTCGGCGCGCGTGCGAACGTGCACGCCGCTGCGCGTCGTGAACTGCACGAGCCGCAGCTGCCCGGTCGCGATGCCGGCGTATCGCAAAACGGCGACCTCGGCGCCCGTTCCCGGCTCGAGCCCCCACGCGCGCTCCAGGCCGGCGCCGCCGGCCGGCGTGCGCGAGAGCAGCTCGAACCCGACGACATCCCGCCAGAACCGGAGCGACGCCTCCAGGTCCGAGCAGCCGATCGTTGCGTACCGGATCTCGCTGACCCACATGTGCACGTTCTCCCGTACGGTGCGAAAATTCGATTCGCGCTTCAGGCCGTCGTCACGAGCGAGAGCAGCTCCGGCGCCAGCGCCTCCGCCGCCTCGTTCGGCAGGAAGATCCCCGCTTCGACCGTGACGGTGCGGCAGGGGCGGAAGGAGGCGGCGAACGTGCCGGCGTTGGCCGGGCTCGCGAACGGATCATGCGTGCCGTAGACCAGCAGCGCCGGGCAGTGCGCCAGCGGCAGCCGGTCTTCCATCCGGTACGCCGCCGCGGCGAAGTGTCCCTGCTCGCTCGTCTCGCCCGCGCGGAAGACGTCGAGCACGAGGCGCTGCACGAACCCCGGGTCGCGCGTCGTCCAGCCGGACATCTTCTGCCACTTGTCGATCAGGTGCGCGCCATCCGCCTGCGCGTGCCACTGCTTGAACAGCGGCCGCAGCGCCGCGCGCCCGCTCTCGTCGAGATAGATCGGGCCGGACAGCGCCACCGACGCGACGCGTTCAGGGGCGGCGGCGGCCAGTTCCACCGCCGTGACCCCGCCGGTGTGATGGCCGAAGACGTGCGCCCGCTGAACGCCTTCGCGATCGAGCACGGCGAGGACCGCCCGGGCGTAGTCGGCGATTGACGGGGCGCCGGCGACGCGATCGGAACAGCCGTATCCCGGTGTGTCGATGGCGATGACCCGCGCGGTGGGAGCCAGGAGCGGTATCAGCTCGGCGAATTCATCGATCGAGCGGGGCGTTTGATGCAGCAACACGAGCGGCGGCCCGGCGGCGGGGCCGGCCGTCGCGTAGTGCGCCTGTCCGAGCTCGGTCCGGCAGAACGATCTCGTCAGCTCTCCTCACGCAAGGCCGAGGCTGCCCGGGTTGACGAGGTGCCGCGGATCCACCGCGTTCTTCACGGCGTTCACGAGCGCCCACGCTTCCGGCCGGAGCCCCTCGTGGTACGGATACGTCTTCCCGATCTGCAGGTGGGTCGCGCCGCGCTGGAGGAACAGCTCCTTCAGCTTCCCGCGCACGTCGAAAACCAGCGCCTCCCCCTCGGGGTTGGGGGGGAAGTCGGTGAAACGCGCGAGCGTCGCGCGGTCGAACACCTTCTCGTAGTACAGCGTCCGCGGCGCCGGCCAGTAGAACACCGGCTCCAGGACGAACGCGCTGGGCGCGACAATCGCCGTCAGCACGCCGACCACGATGCCGTGCTGCGCGAAGGCGTCGGCGTGCCGCTCGAGCAGCGCCTTGACGGCCGACCAGGTGGCCGCCGCCTGCGAGAGTGGCAGCACGGCATGGACGGGAAGCCACCGCTCGCCTTCGGGCCCGATGCCCGACAGCATCCCCATGAACGGCTCGCCGCGCATCACTTTCGGAATCGTGTTCTCGACTTCGCGCCCGCGGCGTTCGGCCGCGATCCGGCGGATGTCGCGCAGCGCGGCGTCGGCCCCGGCCTGGTCCCGCGCCTCGGTGCAGACGTGCATGGAGTACGGAACGTTGTCGAGGAAGCGACGGCCCGCCAGCGCCACCTTGGCCGCTTCCTTGACCCCCTCGGCCAGGTTGCGCGCGGAGGTGACCACGCCCTTGAGCGCATTGAGATCCTTCGCCAGGCTCGCGCGCTTCATGCGCTGCCGCTGGAGCGAGGGGTCCATGCCGAAACACTCGGTCGCGATCCCCTCGCGCGCGATCTCCGCCATCGCGCCGACGAGGTCGTCGTGCGTCTCGAAGCTGAAGGATGCCGTCTGCACGGCGGCCGGCAGCCGCATGAGCCGCATCGTCGCGCGCGCCTTGATGCCGAGCGCCCCCGTGTCGCCGAGGAAAAGACCGGTGAGGTCCGGCCCGTAGTACCGGAAGTACGGGGAGGACGTCCGGACGGCCGCCGAGCCGGTGCGCAGCAGCGTCCCATCGGCGAGCACCACGTCGAGCGAGAGCACGCTGTCGGCCGACACGCCGTAGCGCGCCGATCCCCAGAGGATCGAATTCTGCGAGAGGCTGCCGCCGATCGTGGCAAACGCCCCCGAGAGCGGGCCCCAGAACGGGGTTCGCAGGCCGGAAGGGCGCAGCGCATCGGCCATGCCCTTCCAGGTCATGCCGCACTCCACGGTGACGTACATGTCCTCGGGGCTGATCGTGGTGACGCGCGCGAGCCGGCGCGTGTCGACGATGACGGCGTTCGGGCGTTCCGGGAGGTAGCCGCCGGTGTAGGAGGCTCCGCCACCGCGCGGGATCACCGCGAACCCGGCGCCGGTCGTCGACGCGACGACGGCGCAGAGTTCCTCGACGGTGCCCGGCTGCACGACCGCGGCGGCCGGGACGTCGGCCGCGCGGCCGATGTCCTGCGAAAAGAACGCGCGCGTCTCCTCGTCGACGAGCACGTGGGCCGCGCCGATCGTCTTGACGAGATCGTGGCGCAGCGTATCGGGCAGGCTGGCGAGTGTTTCAGGCACGGGGGGACCTCCCGGGGTAGATTGACATAAAGACATAACAATATCAACAAGTCGGCCCGGGCGGCCGCCGGCGCGCTCAGGTCTCGCTGATCGCCGGTCTGCCGTCCGCGCCGAGGCCGACGTTCACGAGGGTGGACGCCCCCGCCGCCAGCGTGATCAGGCCGGCGACGATGGCAAACGCGGAAGCGTAGGAGCCGGTGCGGTCGTACAGCAGTCCCGTGAGCCAGATCCCGAGCCCGCCGCCGATGGCGTCGAGCACGGTGATGGTGCCGAGGATCTTGCCGCCGGCGGCGAGGCCGAAGGCGGTCATCGTGATGACCTGGAGCAGCGTGTAGATCCCGCCCCAGCCGAGGCCGAACAGCGCGATCGCGAACCAGACCGCGCCCGGCGACATCGACGCGAGCGCCAGGCCGCCGATCCACATGACCAGCAGGTTCACCTGCAGCACGCGCTGCTTGTCGTACAGGTCGGCGAGCATCCCGAACAGGAACTTGCCGATCATCCCCATCACGAACAGCGTGCTCAGCCCCGAGGCCGCCTTCACGGGGCTCGCGCCCAGGCTCCGGAGGTACAGAATCAGGTGCGCCTGCGTCGCCAGGATGGCGTAGAAGGTCGACATCGCCGTCACGGCAAGCGCCCAGAACGTGGTGGTCCGGAGCGCCTGGCCGTACGGCACGCTGCGCTCAGGCTGCCGGCGGGTCGTGCCCGCCGCCGGAACCGCGCGTCCGGCCCCGTACGGCTGCAGCCCCTTGTCGGCGGGGGAGTCCCGTACGAGGGCGGCGATGGCCACCCACAGCAGGAGCGGCGCCGCGATGAGCAGCTGCATGGCGGTGCGCCACCCGTAGGCGGCGATCACGACCGTGTTGAGCACCGGGAAGACGACGCCGCCCAGGCTGGTGCCGATGATGACGAAGCCGAGCGCCGTTCCGCGTGCCGCCACGAACCAGTGCGACGTGAGCAGCACGCACACCATGAGGCCGCAGGTCACCAGCACGACCGCGAACAGCACGTGCACGGCGTACATGCCGGCCGCCGAGTGGATGTGCGAGTACGCCCACAGGCAGACCGCGAGCAGCGCGGCGCCGGTGAGCATCATCCGCCGGACACCGAAGCGATCGGAGAGCGCGCCGCCGACCGGGGCCAGCAGGCCCGCCGCGATGAACGTCAGCAGGTCGCGGAACTTCAGGCCGCCGCGGGACCAGCCGAACTCGGCGAGCAGCGAGGCATCGAAGGCGTTGATTCCGGTGATGATCAGGCCGTTGGTCACCAGCAGCGTGCAGAAGGCGCACGCGGCGATCACCCAGCCGTAGAACACGCGCATGGCCGCTCCTGGGGGGCGCCGCTACGGCGCGGTTAGACGACGGCCGGTGCCGCCACCGATCGCGGCACGTACCGGCCGCGCGGGGGGCCGACCACCGCGCGGCCGTCGTAGATCTCTTCGCCGCGCAGCAGCGTCCGCTTCACGCGACCCGTCAGCGTCTGTCCCTCGAACGGCGTGTAGCCCTGCTGCGACGGCGAGTCGGCGGCGCGCACGGTGTGGTGCTCCGCCGGATCGACGAGCACCAGGTCCGCATCGAAACCCGGCGCGACGTCGCCCTTGCGAGGCAGGCCGAAGCGCTGCGCCGGGTTCCAGCAGAGCAGCTCCGCGATGCGGTGGTACGGCAGCCCGCGCTTCTGCCCCTCGCTCACGAGGCCGGCGAGCAGGTACTCCGTGCCACCGAACCCGGACTTCGCGGGCCAGATGTTGTTCGGCTGGCTGGCATCCCACTTCTGTTCGGCCGAGCAGCACGCGTGGTCGCTGACCACCCAGTCGATGCGGCCGTCGAGCAGCGCCGACCACAGGTACTCGACGTCTTCGCGCGGGCGGATCGGCGGGTTCACCTTCGCCTTCACCGCCGCCGGCGCGTCCACGTCCAGCAGCAGGTGCCCGATGGTGACCTCGCGCCGGAAGTTCACGTGCGGGAACGCCTGCTCCATCGCGAGCGCCGCCTCCACCGCCTTGCGCGAGGAGAGGTGCAGCAGATTGATGTTGGCGCACTCCGTCTCATGCGCCAGGTATGAGGCGATCGTGATCGCGAGCCCCTCGGAATGCGGGGGGCGGGCGGCGTGGTACGCGCGCAGCCCGGCGAGCCGTCCCTCGCGCTCGACGATCTGCGTATACGCGTTCAGGATGTCCGCCGTCTCGCAGTGCAGGCTGACGCTCAAATGCTCCCGCGCCGCCGGGTGCTCGCGCATCATCTGCGTCAAGCGCCGCATGATGAACTCGAAGTGCGCGAGGTCGTACCGATCCTCGTCGCCAATCATGAGGAACTGCTGCTGCGAGCTGGACCGGCCGTGCAGCCCGTAGCCGCCGTAGAACATGAAAATCTTGAACGAGGAGACGCCGTGTTCGGTGAACAGCCACTCCATCTCGTCGATGTGGCTGGCCGCGATCGGCGCGATGTGGTACCCGTAGTCGACGTAGAACCGCTCGTCCGAGATCCCGAGCACCTCGGGGAAGAAGTCTCGGTACGACCCCCCTTTGTTCAAGTAGTACTGCCCCGTCCGCATGTAATTGAGGCTGGTCGTGACCCCGCCCGTCGCAGCCGACCGGCTCTCGGTGGGGGCGTCCTTGGCGAGCGGCTGGTAGATCCCGACGTGCATGTGGGCGTCGATCACGCCGGGAAACGCCAGCAGGCCGCCGCCGTCGATCACCCGGGCGGCCTGCCCCGGGGCCAGGCCGGGCGCGATGCGGCTGAACCGGCCGTCGTGAATCCCGATGTCCACCGTCTCCACGGCGGGCACGCGCGGGCGCACGAGGCGGACGTTGCGGATGAGTGTGTCGAACGGGCGGGCAGAATCCTGGGTCATGGTCGCCTCACTGGGGCCGTTCAGGCGCGCGGCTTCGTCTTCGCGTTCCAGACGTGGCGCCCCTGGTCGCGATGCAGGTGCACGGCGAACGAGTAGATGTCGCTGCGATAGTGGGTCCGCACGTGCTCGATGGGCGTTCCCTCGTCGGTCACCACCACGCGATCGATCGCCAGCAGCGGCGCGCCGATCCGCGTCTCGAGCATGCGCGCGAGCGTCGCGTCGGCCAGCGACGCGCGCACCGTCTGCTGGGCATCGCGGATGCCGATCCCGAGCTTGTTCTCGATCGCGCCGAGGATCGACCCCTTGAAGTCGCTGCGCGCGAGCCGGCGGCCGACGTCGGCCGGCAGATCGACGACGATGTGGCAGTACGGGTCCTTGTGCCAGTACCGGAGACGCGAGCAGCGCGTCAGCGGCGTTCCCGGCTCGACGCCGAGCACCTCCGCGTCGGCACCCGAGGCCTTCACGGTGCGCAGGTCCACCAGCTTCACCGACGTGAACTGGCCGATCGAGATCAGGTCGTCGAGCGATCCTTCGACCTTCAGCTCGCCGCTGAAGGTGCGGCGCTCCCGGACGAAGGTGCCGCGGCCGACCTGGCGCTGCACGAAGCCTTCCTGCTCGAGCGATGAGAGCGCCTGGCGGACGGTGATCCGGCTGACGCCGTAGTGCTCGACCAGCTCCGCCTCGGTGGGAATCCGGTCGCCGGCGGCGAACCGTCCCGAGAGGATCTGCTCGCGCAGCACCGCGGCGAGCTGGTAGTAGAGCGGGACCTCGGACGAGAAGAACTCCTTGGAGCGCGGCTGGCGCTCCGCGCCGGTCGAATGGTTGCGCGCCATGGGGCTACCAGACCACGCGCCACGGCCGGCGCGGGCGCTCCGGCAGCTCGCCGGCGGCAATCGTCCGCCGCTGGCCCGCGTGAACCGAGAACCCGCGCGGGCCGGTGATGCGCTCGTAGAACTCCCGCACCCAGCGCTCGCGCGCCGGGGCGAGCGTTTCCATCTCGGCCGCGATGCGGCCGTAGCGGCGGAGCTGATCGGCCGCCTCGCGATCGATCCACGCCTGCACCGTCCGCGGAATCGATCCGCCGACCGGCCCGCGCCCAACGCACGTGATCGTCGGCTCGGGAGTCGTGGCGGTGCGGCGCCGGCCGCGCTCGGCGGACAGCCGGGCGTCGCGCGCCCGCCGCGCGCGCTGGGTGTCGCGCTCGACGGCCCGCTCGCGCGCGCTCTGGACGTTCGGTCGTTTCGACATAGCTTGATCCTCTGTCACAGTCAGCGTCAGACCCGCGCGGCGGGACTCGGCCGCGCGAGCGACAGCGTGTCCTCCAGCGGACGCGCTTCGAGCGTCACGATGGCGTTCGCCAGCCGCACGGCCGCCGCCTCGTCGAGCGCACGGCCGGCGTTCGCGCGGAACTTCGCCGTCAGCTCCGCCTCGCTCAGCGGGTTGCCGGGACCGCCGCGGTTGGCGAGCACCTTCTCCACGATCCGCCGCCCGTCGGCCAGCGTGACGGTGAGCACGGCGGGAAACTGGTTCGGGAAGATGGCGTCACATTCGGCGCTTGCGATGCAGCGAACGCGCGCGGCGAGCGCCTGGTAGCGCGGATCGCGAACGTGGGCGTCGGTGAAATCATCGAGCCACAGCCCCAGCCCGCCGCCTCCCAGCAGCGCCGCCGCCACGGTGAACGGACCGCTGAATTGCGCATGATACCCCGACTGCGGCCGAATCTTGGATTCGCGCGGCTCCGCGATCGTGCGCAGCGTGGGGGTGGCCACGGCCAGCTCCGCGTCGACGACCTCGTCGGAGCTGGCGATCTGCCGGCGGACGCAGAGCGCCGCGTCGATGCCGGCGTGGGTGAAGTGGTTCGCGGGGTACGGCTTGTAGAACACGTCCGGCACGCACCAGCTCGCACCCAGGCCGCGCGTCAGCTCCTCGGGTGCGGCGATCCCGCCGCAGAACGCCTGGTAGAAACCAAACCGCCCCTCGAACACCGACGCGGGCCCGGTGAATCCGGCGCGCGCGGCTTGCGCGGCAATCAGCCCCGCGTGTGCCGCCCACCCGCAGTGCAACCGTTTGACCGACCCTCCCGCGCGGTTCGCTTCGATGATGCCCGCGCTCGTGGACGCGGCAATGGCGATCGCGTGGCCGATTCCGGCCGCGCTCAGCCCGTAGAGCTTCGCCGCCGCGGCGGCGGCGGCCAGCGTTCCGCAAATCGAGGTCGCGTGCCACCCGCGCTCGAAAAACACCGAATTGCCGAGCGCGCGGTCGTAGGCCGCCATCCCCGTCCGGATGCACACCTCGTAGGCGGCGGCCGCCGCCGCGATGGCGGCCGACGGCGGGGCGGCGGTCTCCTCGGCGGCCGCGATCACCGCGGGCACGATGGACGCGCTCGGGTGCAGCACGGAGGGCAGGTGCGTGTCGTCGAAATCGAGCGAGTGCGCCAGCACGCCGTTGGCGAATGCGGCGCCGCTCGCGGCGAGCCGGTCGTCATGACCGATCACCGCCGCCTGCGGCGGGCCGCCCCACGCCCGCGCCAGACGCACGGCCTGCACGCTGGTGTCGAGCGGCGTGGCCGCCAGGCAGAGCCCGACCGTGTCGAGCACGCGGTGCTTCACGCTGAGCACGACGTCCGCCGGGAGGCGCTCGTAGGTGACGCCGGCGACGAAGGCCGCGAGCTGCTCGAGGGGTGTCGGCGCGCTCGTCATGCCACCGCCAGCGGCCGCACCGGGCTGCCGGTCGCGCCGGCAATCCTGAGCGGGGCCATCACAAACAGGAACTCGTGCACCCCCTGCGCCGCGACGGCGGTCAGGTCGAGCACCTCGATGATCGGGATGCCGGACTCCACGAGGAGCACGCGATGGACCGGCAGGAGCGCGTGACCGCGCCCCGGCGGGATGCATTCGTACGCGATCGTCTCGGCGCCGGTGATCCGGATGCGGCGCTGGGCCAGCCAGAGCGCGGCCCCCTCGTCCGGCCCGGGGACGCCCGCCGCGTGCCCGATGAACCGCTGCGGGTCCGACCAGTGCTGCGCCCACCCCGAACGGATCAGGACCGCGTCTCCCTCTCGCACCTGCAGCCGCTGCCGGCGGCAGGCGGCCTCGAGATCGTCGGCGGTGATCGGCTGTCCCGGTGGCAGCACGTCGACGCCCCGCAGCGCCGCGATATCGAGCAGCACCCCGCGGCACACGACGGGCGCCATCGTCTCGATGCCGAGCGCCGTGAAGCGGCCGCCTCGTTGCGCCTCGCCGGCATCGACGCCGCCGAACAGCCGCCCCTGGTGCGACACGTGGCACAGCGCGTCGACGTGCGTGCCGGTGTGCCCGCCGATCACGATCATTTCGTTGGCGGCCGATCCGCCGTCGGCGCGCACGACATCGCCGTGACGGCGCATCAGCGACATCTTGAAGCCGGGATGGTTCGGCGACACCGGCATCAGCGGCTCGAGCGGCTGGGCCAGGTCGAACACCCGGGCGGATTGCGCGATGCGCCACAAGGACGGGGCGGTCTCGATCATGAGGCTGGCTCCTGGGGCCCTGTGGGGTTGCCGGCGACGGCGCGGGCCAGGACGGCGCGCGCGCGATCGACGACGGCGCGGTCCACGAATTCCCCCTCGGCGGTGACGAACGCGCCGACGCCGCGCTCGGCGGCATCGGCGGCGGCCGACACGATCGCGCGGGCGCGCGCGACATCCTCGGCCGACGGTGTGAACACCTCGTGCACGATCGCGAGCTGCGACGGGTGGATGCAGGAGCGCCCGAAGAACCCCAGGCGCCGCGCCGCCTCGCAGGACCGGCGCAAGCCGGCGTCGTCGCTGAGGTGCGTGTACACGGAGGCGATCGGCGGATCGATCGAGGCGGCCCGTGAGGCGACCACCAGCGCCGACCGCGCGAAGAGCGTCTCCAGATCGTCGGGCCCCGGTTGCGCGCCGAGGTCACGGGCGAAGTCGGTGGCGCCGAACGACAGCGCGCGGACCCGGGGGCCCGCGGCGATCTCGGCGGCGTGGAGCACGCCCGCGGCGCTCTCGATCGTGGGCACGATCGCGAGCCGTCCCGCCGCAAGGCCGCGCGCGGGCTCCAGTCGATCGAGGACGGTCGCCACGCGCTCCACGTCGGCGGCCGACTGCGCCTTCGAAATCCTGATCCCGTCGAGCCCGGGCTGGACGATCGCGTCGAGATCCGCCTCCCACCAGGAGGTCTCGAGACCGTTGATCCGCACGAACACGAGCGGCGGTTCCGCCGACGTGCGGTCCGCCAGCGCGGCGCTGACGGCGCGGCGCGCGGCCCCCTTTTCCGCCGCGGGCACCGCGTCCTCGAGGTCGAGCACCACCGCGTCGGCGCCGGCCAGGAAGACCTTCGCCAGCAGCCGCGTGCTGTGTCCCGGCGCGAAGAGGTGCGAGCGGATCAGGCGTGCGGGCTGTTCGGTCATATGACGCCCCGGGCCTTCAGCGCGTCGCGCTCGCCGGCGGGCAGGCCGAGCAGCTCCCCGTACACGTAGTCGTTGTCGGCCCCGAGCGGACGCCCGGCCCAGCGGATGGCCCCGGGCGTGTCCGACAGGCGGAACATCACGTTCTGCATCTTCACGGGGCCAAGCTCGCCGTCCTCGACGGCGACGATGGTGCGGAGCGCCTGGTACTGCGGGTCCTCCATGATGTGGCGGATGTCGTAGATCGGCGCCACAGCCGCCTCCGCTCCCTCGAACGCGGACGAGACCTCCTCGAAGGACCGCTCGGCGATCCAGCTGCCCACCATCGCGTCGAGCTCGTCGGCGTGGAGCGCGCGCTCGGCCCCGGAGCGGAACCACGGCTGGTCGATCACCTCGGGGTGGCCCACCAGCCGCATCACGCGCTCGGCGATGTTCTGGGCGGAGGTGGAGATCGCGACCCACCGCCCCTCCCTGGTGCGGTACGTGTTGCGCGGCGCGTTGTTGACGGAGCGGTTGCCGCGGCGCTCCTGCACGAGGCCGAGCTGATCGAACCAGATCGGCTGCGGCCCGAGGATCGTCAGGATCGGCTCGATGATCGCCATGTCGATCACCTGTCCCCGCCCGGTGCGATGGCGCGCCTCGAGCGCAAACATCACGGCGGCCGTCGTCGCCAGGGCGGTGATGCCGTCGGCGAGGCCGAAGGGGGGCAGCGTCGGCGGGCCGTCCGGCTCGCCGGTCATGGCGGCAAAGCCGCTCATCGCCTCGGCGAGCGTGCCGAAGCCGGGGCGCGATCGGTACGGCCCGAACTGGCCGAACCCGGTGACGCGCGCCAGCACGAGCCGCGGGTTGATCTCGTGGAGGACGTCGGGGCCGAGATTCCACCGTTCGAGCGTGCCGGGGCGGAAGCTCTCGATCAGGACGTCGGCGTCCGCCGCGAGGCGGCGCATCAGCTTCTGGCCCTCGGCGGCGCCGAGGTTGAGCGTGGCCGCGTGCTTGTTGCGGCCGACCATCTTCCACCAGAGCGGGACGCCGTTCTTCTGCGGCCCATGCGTGCGCACGGGGTCCCCGCGGGGGTGCTCCACTTTGATCACGTCGGCGCCGAAGTCGCCGAGCAGGGTCGCCGCCAGCGGTCCGGCGAACAACGTTGCGGCGTCGATCACGCGCAGCCCGGCCAGGGCGCCGCGTGGCTGTTGTGCCATCGAAGGGTCTCCGTTACGGGATGAACTCGCCGGCATGCAAGAACACCCACTTCATGAGATCCGGTTGACGCTTCCGCATCGTCTCGATCACGTTGACGCGGCATTCGTCGGGCGTGGTGAACGGATTCCAGTTGAAGTGGTTCACCAGCCAGCTGTCCGTCCGGAAGATTGCGTACGTGCCGTACTCGCAGCGGAACGGGCCGTGGTTGATGTACGGCGGGCGATAGAAGTAGCCGCCGGTCGGCAGGTAGCCGAACTGCAGCATCCACGACTCGCCCCAGATGTGGTACGCCTCCTCCATGCAGTCGTGGAAGGACACGTTGTCCTGCCAGAAGCCGGGGCACATGTTGTAGAGCCCGGTGAACGCGCCGGTCTTCTCGTCCAGGCGGAGCAGCTTGATGAAGATGCCCGGCTCGGTCTGCGGCGCGAAGGAGGGGGTCGTCCACCGCACCGTGTCGTTCGCGTTCACGCTCGTGAACAGCGCGGTGTCGACCGACCGGTCGCGGTGCCCCTCGGCCGCGACCCAGTCGGGGTAATGGTCGTTGAAGAACCAGATCGCGCGGCACCCCTCGCGGGTCGAGATCGCGCCGACGCGGTGTCCCGCCGGGACGAACAGGTAATGATCCTTGCGGAGCACCTCGTCGCCGACGTGGAGGGTGCCGTCGAGGACGAACAGCTCCCACTCGCTGGTGGAGAAGCCGGCCGGCTGGCGGAACCCGCCGCCGAACTCGACGATCTGGGTGCACGCGCCGTTGACCGGGTCGAGGCTCAGCGTGCGTACCTGGACTCCGCTCTTCCAGCCGGGCATCGGGAGCGACCGGCGCGGCACGTCCGTGTCAACGAGCGGTTCGATATGAGGGCGTCCCATCTCGACTCAATCCTTCCTGCAGCCGTTGTGCGTCAGACCCACTGCTCGAGCTTGTAGACGCGGACGGCGTTTTCACACAGCAGCTTCTGCTTCGGGCGCTCGCGGAGATCCAGCTCGTCGATCTCGCGCCGCGCGCGCTCGAAATCGATGACCGGCCAGTCGGTGCCGAAGAGCACCTTGTCCTGGCCGCGCGTGTTGATGAACCGGACGAACGACGGGTCCCAGTAGCGCGGCGAGTGCGCGTCGCATCCGACGAACACGTTCGGATGCTTCCACGCGACCGAGATCATCTCTTCGGTCCACGGATAGCCGATGTGGATCCCGATGATCGTCAGCTCGGGGAAATCCAGGGCGACGCGGTCGAGCGTCATCGGGTGGGCGACGGTCGGCAGGAACTGCTGCGCCGAGTGTCCCACCTGGATCTGCAGCGGGATCCCGAGTTCCGCGCACTTGGCGTAGAACGGGTAGTAGCGCCGGTGGTCCGGCGCCTCGCCGAACCAGTGCGGGTACAGGTGCGCGCCGACGAACCCGTACTCCCTGACCGCCATCTCCATGCGCCGGAGCCAGGGGACGATGTGCGTGACGTTGATGCCGACGACCCCCTTGAACCGCCGCGGATGCGCCGCGACGACTTCCGCGATCCGCTCGACCGGTTTTTCAAAGAAGATGTCCGATCCCTGCCAGCCGCCCGTGGTGGCGATGAGCAGCCCCTTGTCGATCTGCGCGGCGTCCATGCGCCGGATCTCCTCCTCGAGCGAGATGCCGGCGGCGGTTTCGCCGAGGATGCTGACCTTCTGCCAGAACGCGTTCAGCTTCGGCGTATAGTTCTTCGTCAGATCGCTGGTCCACAGGTTGACGACGATGTCGAGGGCCCTCATGCGCAACTCCCGCGCGGGGGCGTCTGGCTTGACAGCCCCGCGATCGGCTCCTAGACTACTTCAAGACAGGTTGTAATAACAACAGTACAAAATGGGCGCGCGCCCCGCGGCGCCGCGCCCTGGGACGGGTGAGCGATGGCGGGACCCCTCGACGGCGTGCGCGTGCTGGAGCTGACCAGCGTGGTCCTGGGCCCGTGGGCCTGCCAGATCCTCGGCGACATGGGCGCCGACGTGATCAAGGTCGAGCCCCCCGGCGGCGACAGCAACCGCCAGCTCGGGCCGTCGCGCCACGCCGGCATGTCGGCGCTGTTCCTGACGTGCAACCGCAACAAGCGGAGCGTCGTGCTCGACCTCAAGCAGCCCGCCGGCCGCGACGCGCTGCTGCGCCTGGCCGCCGGCGCCGACGTGCTCGTCCACAATTACCGCCCGGCCGCGCTGACACGCCTCGGCCTCGACTACGACGCCGTCCGCCGCGTCAACCCGACGATCGTCTTCTGCGGCACGTACGGGTACAGCCGCCGGGGCCCGTACCGCGACCGCGCCGCCTACGACGATTCGATCCAGGCGGCGAGCGGCATCGCCATGCTGCCGACGATGATCGGCGAGGACCCGCGCTACCTGCCGACGATCGTCGCCGACAAGACCACCGCGCTCGCGGTCGTCGGCGCGGTCGTCGCGGCGCTGTTCCACCGGGAGCGCCACGGCGAGGGGCAGGAGATCGAAGTGCCCATGTACGAGACGCTCGTCTCGTACGTGATGGCAGAGCACCTGTTCGGGCGCGTGTTCGAGCCGGCCGAGGGCACGGTCGGCTACACGCGTCTGCTCAGCCCCCATCGCCGCCCCTATCGCACCAAGGACGGCTACCTGGCCGTCCTGCCATACCTCAACGAGCACTGGCGCTCCTTCTGTGAGGTCGCCGGGCGGCCGGAACTCGGCGCCGATCCCCGGTTCGCCACGCTCAGTCTCCGCCTCGCGCACATCGACGACGTCTACGCCGAGACCGGCCGCATCCTCGAGCAGCGCACGACCGCCGAGTGGCTCGACATCCTCGGGCGCACGAACGTGCCGACCATGATCGTCAACTCGCTCGACGATCTGCTCGCCGACGAGCACCTCGTCGCGACCGGTTTCTGGCAGCAGTTCGAGCATCCCACCGAGGGGCGGCTGAACATGCCGGGGATCCCGATGTCGTTCTCGGTCTCTCCGGGCGACGTGCGCCGGCTGCCGCCGCGGCTCGGCGAGCACAGCCGCGAGGTGCTGCGCGAAGCCGGCCTCGATGACGACGCGATTGCGGCCATGCTGCAATCGGGGGCGACCCGCGAGCCGGCCTGAGGCCGCCGTGTCAGAATCGCAACGCCGTCGTCCCGCCGGTCGTGTCCGCCAGGACGCTCTTCAGCTCGGTGTAGGCCTCGTACCCGACCACGCCCCCTTCGCGCCCCAGTCCCGACCGCTTGAAGCCGCCGAACGGCATGTCGCCGAAGATGGCGGCGTAGGTGTTGATCCAGACGTACCCGGCGCGAATGCGCCGCGCCATCGCCGCGGCCCGATCGACGTCGCGCGACCAGATGCCCGCCGCCAGGCCGTAGCGGCTGTCGTTGGCGACGGCGACCGCCTCCTCCGGCCCGTTCACCCGGATCACCGTCAGGACGGGACCGAAGATTTCGTCCTGCGCCGCGCGGCTGCCGCGGTTCGCGCCGGTCATCACCGTGGGGCGGAAGAAGGAGCCGGGAGCCAGTTCGGCGACACGGCGCCCGCCGGCCGCGACCGCGAGCCCGTCGCCGCGCGCCCGCGCGACAAACGCCGCCACGTCCTCGACGGCACGGCCGTCGATCATCGCGCCCACTTGGGTCGCCGGGTCGAGCGGGTCGCCGACGATGAGGCGATCGGCGAACGCCGCGATACGCGCCTCGACCTCGTCGGCGATCGACGCGTCGACCAGCAGCCGCGAGCCGGACAGGCAGCGCTGGCCGGCGTTCTTGAAGATGCCCCCCGCGACGGCGGGAATCGCGGCCTCGAGATCCGCGTCCTCAAGAAGGATGTGTGCCGACTTGCCTCCAAGCTCGAGAACGACGCGCTTGATCGCCGGCGCGGCGGCGCGCATCACCGCCTCGCCGGCCGGCGTGCCGCCGGTCAGCGACACGAGATCCACGCGGGGATCGCCGGCGAGGGCGGCCGCGGTGGCCGTGTCGCCCTGCACGAGATTGACGACGCCGGCCGGCGCCCCGGCAGCGGCGAGCGCCTCGCACACGGCGAGCGGCGCGAGCGGCGCGCGCTCGGACGGCTTGAGCACGACCGAGTTGCCCGCGGCGAGCGCCGGCGCGGCCTTCAGCGCGGTGAACGCGATGGGGGCGTTGAACGGGGTAATGCCGGCGACCACGCCAATCGGCTCGCGCCGGATCTGCTTGCGGACCCCTCGCTCCTCGCCCATCTCGGTGACGGTGGGATGGCCCGCATGCTGCGCCGCCGCACGGAGCACCCCCACCGCGGAGAGCACGTCGATGGCGGCCTCGCCGAGCGTCTTGCCGTTGTCGGCGACGATGAGCCGCACGAGCTCCTCGTGACGCGCGGCGAGCCGGTCGGCGGCGTCGGACAGGATCGCCGCGCGCCGTTCCGGCGCGGCGTCGCGCCACGTGCCCTCATCGAACGTCCGGCGCGCCGCCGCGATCGCCGCATCGAGATCCTCGTCGCTCGCGGCCGGGAACGTGACGAGCGGCTCCGCGGTCGCCGGGCATCGCGTCGTGATCGCGGCGCCGCGCCCCTCGCGCGTCCGGCCGTCGATGTGCAGCAGCGCGGGGGACAGGGTGGGGAGCGTCGGTGCGGACGTGGGGGCCATGGCTGAATCTCTCCAGGTGCGCAAACGCGCGGAAAATGTCATATTAATATAACAATGTCAAGAGGTTCGTTCCCGGCCCCCGGCCGCGCCGCGCGCGCGATCCGGATCACGGCGCCCGGCCGCGTGGAGATCGCGGACATCCCGGTGAGGGAGCCCGGGCCCGGAGAGGTGCGCGTCGCGCTCGGCGCCGGCGGCATCTGCGGAACGGACCTGCACGTGTACCGCGGCGCGGCGGGCGTGCTGCCGATCGTGCCGGGACACGACGTGGCCGGCGTCATCGAGTCGGTGGGAGCGGGTGTCGAAAGCCCGCAGCCGGGGACGCGCGTCACGATCGACCCCGCCGCGTGCTGCGCCCGCGCGGCCGTGCCCGGCGCGCTCTGCGGCGCCTGCGCGCGCGGCGACACCCACCTGTGCGCCGCGGCCACCTACATGGGCATGACCGCGCCCGGCGCGTTCGCCGAGGCGGTGGTGGTGCCGGCGCGGCGCGCCATCCCGCTGCCGGATTCGGTGAGCGATGCGACGGCCACCGTGCTGGAGCCGGTCGCGGTGGGGCTGCATCTCCGCGAGCAGATCGCGGACCGCCCCGGCGCGGCGCTCGTCATCGGTGGCGGACCCATCGGCATCGTGGCCGCGTGCCTGCTCGCGCGCGACGGCCGCCGCGTCGCGCTCGTCGAGCCGCTCGAGCGCCGGCGGATCGCGGCGCGGCGCTGCGGCGTCACCGACGTGCGGACCCCCGAGGAGACCGGCGCCGATCCGTGGTGCGTCATCGTCGAGACCTCCGGCCATCCTTCCGCCGCCGCGCTCATCGAACGGACGGTGCGGCCGGGAGGAACGGTCGTCCTCGTCGGCGGGGCGGTCGAGGTGTCCGCCGTCACCATCCTCACGCGCGAGATCGAGGTGCGCGCGGCGAAGGGGGGCCGCGGCTTGTACCCCGAAGCAATCGCCGCGGTGGCCGCCGGCGAGGTCGATCCCGGCCCGCTCATCACGCATCACGCTCCCGCCGGGTGTGCCGCCGAGGCGTTCGCGTTGATCTCCACCTCTCCCGACCGGGTCGTCCGCGCGGTGCTGGACCTCAGCGACTGGCGCGGCGACGCACACATTCTCGACACGAAGGGGAGCCGATGATTTCAGAAGTCCGCGCCGTCACCATCGTCACTGCAGACCTCGAGCGCGCCCGCCGGCTCTACGCCGGGCTGCTCGGGATGCGCGAGGTCGCCGCCTACCGGCTGGAGGGAGATGAGGGCGCCGCGGTCGCGCGCCGTTGGGCGCTTCCCTCGGATACGCCGCTGGCGATCGCGTGCCTGGAACAGCCCGGCGCGCGATCCGGCGCCGTGCGGCTGGTCCGGTTCGAGTCGGGGAACCCTCCGGCGATCACCGATGGCGCGAGGACGTACGACCACGGGTACGTGAAGAACCTCGACTTCTTCACCGACGACGTGCCGGGCGCCTACGAGCGGTTCGTCGCCGCGGGCGAACGGTTTCTCGCTCCGCCGGTCACCTACCCATTGTCGTGGGGCAGCCGCGTGACAGCCACAGAGGCGCACCTGCCGACGCCCGATGGCGTGAAAGTCAGCCTCGCCGGCATGAGCCGCGTTCCGCGGCGCGCCTTCGGCGAATCATCGCGCGACGCGGCGTTCACGGAAGTCGCGGCGGCGACCCAGATCGTCTCCGACTACGACGCCGCGGTCCGGTTCTACGCGAGAGTCTTCGATTGTGTGCCGGCGGCCGAAACGGTGGTCGATGACGCCGGGCTCGTCGCGGCGCTCGGCCTCCCGCCGGAGACCCGCCTCCGCATGTCGTTCATCGGCCCGCCGGCGGCGGTCGGAGGCAAGGTCGGGCTCGTCGCGTACGAGGGGCCTCGCGTCGCCGACTCGCGATCCCTTTCCGCCCACGCCGCGCCGTCGGCGCGCGGCGTGCGCGTGATGACGTTCGAAACCGACGATGTCGACCGGCGCCACGCGCTGGCGCTGCTCAACGGCGCGGCCGAGATCGCGCCGCCCGCCGACGGGCTGGTGCCTCCCCTCGGTCGCGTGAGGACCTCGTCGTTTCGATCGCCGGACGGCGCGGTCCTCGAGATTTACGACCCGTCACCCGCCGCGGCGTTCGTGCCCGTGCTCGACGCGGGCGACGTGACGGAAGGGCGCCTCACGGTGGTGGCGCGACCCGAGGTCGGGCGCGTGGCGCTGACGCGGATCGCCGGCGCGGTGGTGGCGCTGGAAGATCGCTGCCCGCACCTGGGCGCGCCGCTGTCGGCCGGCACCGTGACGGGGCGGAGGGTGGTGTGCCCCTGGCACGGGTGGGTGATCGATCTGGCGACCGCGAAGGTCGAAGGGGGCGAGGGGGTGGCTGCGCGCCCGTGCGCGGCGCGCGTCATAGGCGGGCAGGTCTGCCTCCGGAAGCGCGATTCCGCTTGACAGGGGCGGGTGCGGCGGTTAATGTGCGCTTCTTATAACAATAGGACAACCGGTCGACTGTCCCACGAGGAGGGCGACATGTCGAAGCACCCGCACGCAGTGATCTTCGACGGGTGGCCGTCCTGGGTCTACGACCATCAGCGCGGCGGCGAGCAGATCCTGACCGTGTACAACACGTCGAGCAAGTGGAACGGCACGGACGGCCCGCTGGGCCGCATGGAGACGGTTCGCTTCCGGTACGTCGGTGACGAATCGGTCACCGTTCCGGCCGGCGTCTTCCCGTGCCAGCGCTACCGGCTGGATTCGGACTGGGTGCAGTCGCCGACCTCCGAGGTGTGGGTCACGGGGGACAGCCGCCTCCTCGTGCGGTACGACTGGGGGGAAACGGATCTGGAATACGTGCTGGCGTCGCTCGCGACCGAGCCGTCCCGCACCGGCAGTTAGCGTGAAGGGCGCCAACAGAGGGGTCTTGGGCGCGGCGCACGCCCCGGGGCGGCGGGTTCTCAAAGGTCTTGACAAACCGCCGCCACGTGGTAAAGGCTCCTGTTGTCATAACAACGTGACAATTACGGCTCTATGAACGCTCAGGGGAGGCGGACCATGTCGAAGAACTTGCGCATCGCCGCGGGCGGGCGGCGTGCCGCGCGCCTGGTCGCGGGGTTGCTCGTGACGGGCGGCGTGCTGCTGGCGGCGGCTCCTGCGCGGGCCAGCGCCACGGTGAACATCTCCGTGGTGCCCCGCGGCGAGGTCACCGTGACTTTCACCACACCGGATGGCAAGGCGGAGACCCACGTCTTTCGCGGCGACACGACGGTCAGGCCGTCCGGTGCCGGGCCGCAGACGGTCGTGTTTGCCTACGAGGACAAGAAGTACGAGGCGGAAGTGGACCTGCCGCTGAACGGCAACGTGCAGCTCGTGTTCGACCCGACGGGCACGCCGCCGGTCCAGTTCTTCGCCCTCGCGGTCGAGGAAGTGACGGTGACCGCCGAGCGCGTCGAGGCGAACCTGCAGAAGGTGCCGGTGTCGGTCACCGCGCTCACGTCCCGCGCCCTCGAGGTCCAGCGGGTGGCCAACGTCCAGCAGGTCTCGTATCAGACACCCAACCTGTGGATGGAGAAGAACACCGGGACGTCGAGCGGCTCGCGCGCGGCGATTCGAGGCATCGGCGAGGACGAGTCGTTCTTCACGTCCGACACGCCGGTCGGCATCTACGTCGATGACGTGTACATCCCGCGGCAGATCGGGGCGCAGTTCGACCTGTACGACGTCGATCGGATCGAGGTGCTTCGCGGCCCGCAGGGGACCCTCTACGGACGGAACACGAGCGCCGGCGCGATCAAGCTGGTGAGCAAACAGCCCGGCAACAAGGTGATGGCGCACCTCGAAGGCACCTTCGGCCAGTACACGCAGGCGGACTTCAAGGGGTCGGTCAGCGTGCCGATCGCCGGGGGCAAGACGAGCCTCCAGATCGCCGGCATGCGCCGCTACCACGAGGGCTACGACCGGAACATCGTTGACGGCCGGAAGGTGAACGACCAGGACCTGTGGGGCGGCCGCGCGTCGATCCGGCTCCTGCCGGTGCCGAACTTCAACATCCTGCTCGTCGGCGACTACCTGCAGGAGCGCTCGACGCCCGGCTATGCGCTCGGGCTCATCGCGCAGCCGCCGGTCGTCAACGGCGCCGGCATGGGCAACCATGACCTCGCGCAGCAGGTCGACGGCGACACCGACGTCCACACGCTGGCCTCCGACCTGACGAACCCGCTCAACGACATCTTCCAGCGCGGTGCATCGAGCACGATCAGCTACGCCATCGGCGACAACTACGTCCTCAAGTCGGTGACGGCGTACCGGAACATGTACAACCTGTTCCTCGTCGATGCCGACGGGCAGGTGGGCAACAACACCTTCCCGGCCGGCACGGCGCTCGCGAAGCTGCCGCTCTTCCACCTGTACCAGGATCAGAAGCAGGAGCAGTGGAGCCAGGAGTTGCAGGTCTCAGGGCAGCTCGGCCCGCACGTTCGGGTGATCGGCGGGTACTTCTACTTCCACGAGCGGAACCGGCAGATTACCGAGAACCTGGTCTTCCGCGCGGCGCGCGGCGGCAACTACTCGGACGTGGCGCTGACCACCGACAGCAACGCCGTCTACGGCAACGTGACCGTGCAGCCGACCTCCGGTCTGTCGGCGACGATCGGGGTGCGGTACACCGACGACAAGAAGGACTACGCGCACCACCTGCTGCAGGCGAGCGGCGCGCCGGTGCTGGCCTGCTACTCGGCCGACGGCCGTTCGCTCCACGGCGCCAGCCGGGCGTGCCTGCCCACCGATCCGGCGGGCGCGCGCACCGGCGCGGTCGAGCGGTTCCTCACGCCGTCGTTCAGCGGCCTGACGCCGCGTTTCGCGGTGGACTACGCGTTCTCGGGGGGCCAGATGCTGTATGCGAGCGCGAGCCGGGGATTCAAGTCCGGCGCGTTCGACGGCCGCAACATGACCGCCGGCCAGATCCCGTTCCTGCAGCCGATCTCGCAGGAGACCCTCTGGACCTACGAAGGGGGCATCAAGAGCGACTGGCTGCAGCACCGGCTGCGCGTGAACCTGGCCGCGTTCCTGAACGACTGGAAAGATCTGCAGGGGAGCGGCACGGATCCGGAAGGGAATTTCCGCCGCTTCACCATCGGCGACGTGCAGACGAAGGGGCTCGAGCTGGAGGCCCGGGCGACCCCGGTGCAGGGGCTCGAATTGAGCGGCCAGCTGTCGCTGCTGCGCACCGAATTCACGTCGGTGAACTTCAACCAGGCGGTGGACTGCGCGCCGTACGGCACCGGGAGCAAGAAGCTGGAGCTGAAGATGTCGCCGCACCAGAGCTACAGCCTGACCGGCGTGTACATGTTCCCCCAGGCGTTGCTGAACGGCTCCTGGTCGATCGCCGGCACCGTGAGCGGCAAGACGAAGTTCTACCACTCGTTCTGCAACCCCGAGGCGGGGTCGGAAGACGGGTTCCAGATCGGGGATCTGTCGGTGGCCTACGAGACGCGGAACGGCCGCGTGCGGGTCACGGGGGTCGTGGAGAACATCTGGGACGAGCAGTATCAGATCGGCAGCTTCACGTTCGGCGCGCCGCTGAGGTTCCAGTCGGTCTACCTGAACCCGCCGCGCCGCGTCAGCGTGACGATCCGCTACGCGTTCAACTGAGCCGGCGCGACGGATAATCCCATGCGGGGCGCCCGGCCCGAACCCGGGCGTCCCGCACGTGTCGTCCCTGAGCCCTCTGGATGTCTGAAGCCAACCCGATCCGCATGCCCGCGGCGGCCACCGCCGTCCCGTCCCACCCGCCGGCGGCCGAGGGGCTGTGGAGCGCCGTCCGCGGCTACCCGGCGCGCGCGTTCCTGATCTGCCTCGCGGGCGTCAGCCTCGAGAACATGGACCAGGCGCTCTTCGCCTTCGTCCTCCCGCAGATCTCGAAGGAACTCGGCTGGTCGGTGATCGAGCGCGGCTGGTACATTGCCGTGACGTACAGCCTCGCCGGGCTCGGCATCGCCTCCCTCGGCGTGCTCACCGATCGTGCCGGACGGAAGGCGGTGTTCAGCACGTCGATGCTGGTCGGATCGCTCTTCGTCACGGCCATGTACTGGGCGCGCAGCACCTGGTCGATGGTGGTGCTGCGCACGACCGGCTTCGCGATGGGCGGCATCATGTCGCCCGTCGTCGGCACGATCGTCGTCGAGGAGTCGCCGCCGCGGTACCGCGGCCTGCTGACCGGCATCCTGCAGATCGGCTATCCGATCGGGTGGTTCCTCGCCTCGCAGCTGGCCGTGTTCGTGATGGTCCGCTGGAGCTGGCGGCAGGTGTTCTTCGTCAGCCTGCTCAGCGTGCCGTACCTCTGGGTGATTCGGCGGTACCTGCGGGAGACGCCGGCGTTCGAGGCGGCGAAGGCGGCGCGCAGCGCGGCGGTGGAGGGCGGCGGCGTCGCGGTCCAGCCGTCGATGCGCGACCTGTTCGCGCCCGACATGCGCTTCCGCACCGTCGTGCTGTTTCTCGGCGAGTACTTCCACGTGTTCGCGTACGGGTCCACGATCCTCCTGACTGCGTACTTCCAGGAATACCGCGGGTGGGCTCCGGCCGATTCCGTGTGGCTGGTCGGCTGGTCGTACGGGATCGGGGCCATCGGCTACGTGCTCGCGGCGATCGTCGGCGAGTTCGTGATGAAGCGCCGCAACACGATCATCGTCTGGGCGTGGCTCGGGTCGGTGGCGTTCGCGGCGCTCATCTGGTGGACCGAGTCGTGGGCGGCGACCGCGGTGGCCTTCTGCCTGATGACGGTCTTCTTCTACGGGACCACGGCGGTGAAATTCACCTTCATCGCCGAGAATTTTCCCGCCCGCCTGCGCGCCACCGGTGTGACCTTCTCCGGCTCGCTCGCGGTGAATCTCGGCGTGGCGAGCGGCCCGCTCGCGCTGTCGTACGCGGTGGCGCATCTCGGCTGGCCGCTCGCGTACACCATCTGCGGCATCCTGCCGATCTTCGTCTCAGGCATGTTCTTTCTCCTGCTCCCCGCGGATCCGATCGGCGTTCGCGAGGACGAGGCGCTGGCGGCGCCTCGCGCGTGACCGGCCGCTCCCCCGTCCGCCCGCCCCAGATGGCGCCCCACGCGGGCGCGGGGCACTGCGCCGCGTCCACGGCGGCGGTCCTGGTGGCGCTGACGGCTATCGCCATGCTGCACGCGGCGGACTCGCCCGTGGTGATCGGCGAGGCGGCCTCGCACATCACCGTCGGCGTGGCCGACCTCGAGCGCGCGCTCGACCTGTGGGTCCGGCGCTTTGGCCTGACGGTCATCGCCGAGCGGCGCGGCGCCGATCCGGAGCTGGCGCGGCTCTGGGGGCTCGCGCCCGATCGCATCGTCGCGCAGGCGCTCGTGGGGCTGCCGGGCGAGGCGTGCGGGCGCATTCACTTCGTGCAGTTCCGCGATCCCGAGGCGCCGGTCCGCGCCGGCGCGGCGCCCACCGCGCGCGCGCCAAAGAACCTGGACGTGCGCGCCCGCGATCTCCCGGACCGGTACGAGGAACTCCTGGCGCTGGGACATCGCTTCCGCTCGCGCTGGGTCGAGTACCCGATCGACGCCGATCGCGTGCGCGAGGTCCAGATGCCCGGCCCGGACGAGACGAACATCGTGCTCGCCGAGGTCGTCGGCGAGCGGCTGCCGTACACGGCCGCGGGCTACACGAGCGTCTCGTCGATTGTCACGGTGGTCGGCGATGGGGCGGTGGAAGCGGAGTTCTTCCAGTCGGTTCTGGGGCTCCCGCTCGTGATGGCGCACCGGCTGACCGGCCCGGAGATCGAGCAGATGGTGGGCCTGCCGCCCGGCGCGGGGCTCGACATGCGGCTGCTCGGCTCGCGCCGTTCGCCGTTCGGGCGAATCGAGATCGTCCGGTACGAAGGGGTGGACGGAGAGGACCGTTACGCGCGGGCGCGCCCCCCGGCCACCGGCGCGCTCGGCGTGGCGTTCATGGCGCGCGACCTGGCGCCCATTCGCACCGCCGCGGCGCGGGCCGGACGCGCCGTGACCGAGCACGGCGAGGTACGGACGATCTTCGGAGAGGGCCGGGTGCTCGGCCTGCGGTCGCCCGCCGGGCTGCGGATCGAGATTCACGAACGACCGGTGCGGCGGTGAGCGATGGGGGCGAGACCCCCCGGCGGCGCCCAACCACGGAGTGCTCACGACATGATGCGAACCCGTCTTCCTTTCCTGTTCCTCTTGATCGCCCTGGCGGCGGGCGGGCCGCTCGTGGCGGCGCAGACGCCCCGCCCCGGCGCCCCGGCGCCCACGGTCTCGGCGGCCGCCGGCGTGTCGTACCAGTACGGCCGGCTTGCCTACCGGCAGCGTTCCAGCGGCCGCGAGCGCGGCGTCGAGCACTGGAGCCTGACGCGCAACCGGGACGGGTCTCGCACGATGCGCAGCGTCGCGATGACCGCCGACTCGCAGTTCGTGCGCGACGTCACCTACACGCTCGGCGCGGACCGCCGGCCGCGCGATGCCTTCGTCCGGCTGCAGCTGCGCGACCGCCTCGTCGGCACCGGCTACTTCCGCACGGCCGGAGACCAGCTTCACATCACGACGGACACCGCTGACACCGGGCACACCGTGCAGGTCGTGCCGGTCCCGCCGCGCTTCCACGTGACGACGCACGCCGTGATGCTGGACGGATGGCCGTTCTGGGCCTACGACGCGGAGCGCGGCGGGGAGCAGGCGCTGCCGGTCTACAACACCTCGACGCGCTGGAACGGCACCGACGGCCCGCTCGGGCGCCTCGAGACGCTGCGCGTGCGCGCGCTCGGGGAGGAGACGATCACGGTGCCGGCCGGCACCTTCACGTGTCGTCACTACCGGTTCGAGTCCGACGCGGTTCCGTCGCCGCCGTCGGACGTGTGGGTGACCGGCGAGGACGACATCCTGGTGCGCTACGACTGGGGAGAGCTGGATCTCGAATACGTGCTCACGTCGTGGGTGCGCGAGCCGTGAATGCGGGCGTGGCGCCGCGGCTCCGGCTTGACAACCGGCCGGTCCTGGTCTACAAGTCAACTTGTTATAACATCATGACAAGTTGCCCGATTTGCGGCGGGCGGGCCACCGCGGAGGACGCGCGGCGATGAGCGCGGGGGTGCAGCCGTACCGCGCGCTGGCGATGCAGCTCCGGTGCCACGCGGTGAACGGGTGTCCCGATCGCGCCGCGAGCCAGCGGCACATCGACACCGCGCTCGAGCGGGTGTTCGCGGCGACGCGCGCGGCCGCGTCGTTCCTCGGCTCCGATCTGCGCCTTGTGGTCCTGCCCGAGTACGTCCTGACCTCGTTCCCCGCGGGCGAATCCGCCGCCACGTGGATCGAGAAGGCGTGCATCCGCATCCCCGGGCCGGAGATCGATCGCGTGGCCGCCTTCTCCGCGGCCACCGGGATCTGGATCGCCGGCAACAGCTACGAGGCGGATCCGGAGTGGCCGGGGATGTACTTCCAGGCGAGCTGGATCGTCGGTCCCGCGGGGCTCGCGCTGAAATACCGGCGGCTGAACAGCCTGTACGCGCTCTCGCCGCACGACCTGTGGACGCGGTACCGCGAGCGCTATTCGCTCCGCGAGCTGTTCCCGGTCGCCGACACGCCGCTCGGACGGCTGGCGGCCATCGCCTCGGAGGAGATTCTGTACCCCGAGGTCGCGCGCTGCCTCCTGATGCACGGCGCCGAGATCTTCGTCCACTCGACGTCGGACGTGGCGGGGCACGCCGGCATGCCGAAGCAGGTGGCCAAGGTCGCGCGCGCGGTCGAGAACGCCGCCTACGTGATCTCCGCCAACACCGCCGGGATAGCCGGCACCGCGATGCCGGAGCACTCGGCGGACGGGCACTCGAAGATCATCGACGACCGCGGGCTGGTGCTCGCCGAAGCCGAACAGGGGGAGACCGTCACGGCCCACGCCGAAATCGACGTCGCCGCCCTGCGCCGCCGTCGTTGCCACCCCGGGATGCAGAACGTCGTCGCGCGCCAGCGCTTCGAGCTGTACGCGCCGATGTACGCGGCGCACTCGTTCTGCCCGCCGGACCAGTTTCCAGAGGGGATTCGCGATCGCGAGCAGCTGGTCGAGGCCCACCGCCGGACCATCGATCGGCTGGTCGAGCGGGGACTCATCGCACGAGATTAGAGGTTGAACAGCCATGAGCTACAGACTGGGTGTTGACGTCGGCGGCACGTTCACGGATTTCCTGCTGTACAACGAGCGGAGCGGGAAGCTTCACCTGACCAAGGTTCCCTCGACACCGGCCGACCAGTCGGTCGGCGTCTTGAGCGGCATCCGGAAGATTGCCGAGCAGGCGGGCATCGATCCGAACGAGATCGGCCTGATCCTGCACGGCACGACCGTCGCGACCAACGCCGTGCTCGAGGGCAAGGGGGCGCGCGTCGGCCTGATCACGTCGCGCGGATTCGAGCAGATCCTGCACGTGGCGCGCGGGCAGACGCCCGGGCCGCTCGCCGGCTGGATCATCATGCAGAAGCCCGATCCGCTCGCGCCGCTCGAGCTGACGCGCGGGCTGTCGGCGCGGGTCAGCGCGCGCGGCGAGGAGCGTGCGCCGCTCGACGAGGCGGAAGTGCGGCGCGTCACGCAGGAGCTGCACGACGGCGGGATCCAGGCGCTCACGATCTCGCTCATCAACGCGTTCGCCAACCCGGCGCACGAGCGGCGGGCGCGCGACATCGCCCTCGAGATGTTCCCGTCGCTGCCGGTGACGATCTCGACCGACATCCTGCCGGAGTTCCGCGAGTACGAGCGCACGCTCACGACGGTGATGAACTCGTACGTGCGCCCCAAGATGCGGCTGTACCTCGACGGGATGAAGCAGAAGCTGCAGGACGCGCACCTGCGCGGCAAGATGAGCATCGTCCGGTCGGACGGTGGGGTGATGAGCCTCGACGCCGCGGCGGAGCGCCCGGTCAACACGCTGCTCTCCGGCCCGTCGGGCGGCGCGGTGGCGTCCTCCTATATCGGGGAGCTGGCCGGCTTCCGCGACGTCCTGTCGTTCGACATGGGCGGCACGTCCACCGACGTGGCCATCTCCTTCGGCGGCACGCCGAACGTCCAGCGGGAGACGCGGGTGGGGTACTACCCGGTGAAGGCCCCCAGCGTGGACGTGCGAACGGTGGGCGCCGGCGGCGGATCGATCGCGCACGTGCCGCTCACCGGGGCGCTCCGCGTCGGGCCGCAGTCGGCCGGCGCCGAGCCGGGGCCCGCCTGCTACGGCGCCGGCGGGCAGGAGCCCACGGTGACCGACGCCAGCGTCGTGCTCGGCTACCTGCCGCCGCAGCTGCTCGGGGGCGAGATGCCGCTGCAGCCGGCGCTGGCCGCCGCCGCCGTGCAGAAGATTGCCTCCGCGATGGGGCTCTCGCTCCTGCAGGCGGCCGAGGGCATCTACGACATCGTCAACGAGAACATGTTCGGGGCGCTGAGGCTGGTGTCCGTGCAGCGCGGCTACGACCCGGCGGACTTCGCGCTGGTGGCGCTTGGTGGAGCCGGGCCGCTGCACGCCAACGCGCTCTCGATCCTGCTCGGCTCCTGGCCGTCCATCATCCCGCCGACGCCGGGCGTGTTGTCGGCGCTCGGCTTCCTGCACTCCGACATTCGCAACGAGTTCTCGCGCACCGTCATCCGCACGCTCGGGGAGTTCGACCGCGCGACGGCCAAGCGGCAGTTCGCGGAACTGGGCAAGCAGGCCGAGCGGTGGCTGGCGGCCGAGAACATCGCCCCCAAGAACCGGAAGATCCAGTACCAGATCGATCTGCGGTACCACCGCCAGGGTTATGAGTTCCCGATCGACATGCAGCTCGAGTGGCTCGACCGCACCGACGGCTTCGACCGGGTCGTCACGCGGTTCAAAGCGGTTCACGAGCAGAACTACGGCTTCAACATCGACCACCACATCGAGGTCGTGAACCTCCGCGCGGTGGCGATCGGCGTCGTGCCGAAGGTCGAGGTGACGCGGCAGCGGGTGACCGGGCGTCGCGCGGGCCCCGACCCGGTGCAGCGGCACAAGATTCACTATCGCGGCAAGACCGTGCCGGCGCCGATCTACGACCGGTACACGCTTCGCGCCGGCGACCGCATCAAGGGTCCGGCGGTGATCACCCAGAACGACTCGACGACGTTGATCCTGCCCGGACACCACGGCGACGTGGATCCGTACGAGAACATCCTGATCTGGCCGGACGGCGTCCGGCACCGCAACGGCCGCTGAACGCCGTCACGAGGAGCGAAGCCATGGCAACGATGCTGGCGCGAAAGGCAAAGGCAAGAGGCAAGGCGGCGGGCCGGAAACTCCCGCCCGTGGACAAGATCACGCTGGACATCATCGAGAACGCGCTGCGCAACGCGCGCCACGAGATGGACACGACGCTGTTCCGGTCGGCGATGTCGCCGGTCATCCGCGAGCAGCACGACGGGTTCCCGCTGATCGCGACGCCGGACGGCCGGATGGTCGTCGGCCAGTTCGGCTCCTACATCGCCGGCTTCATCCAGGAGTGGAAGCGCGGCATCCACGAGGGGGACGTCTTCCTGCTCAGCGACCCGTACAAGTGCAAGGGGGCGATCTCGCACATCAACGACTGGATGGTGCTCCTGCCGATCTTCGTCGACGGCGAGCTGGTCGGCTGGGGATCGCAGTTCGGCCACACGATCGACATCGGCGGGCCGGTGTCGGGATCGCTGCCGACCGACGCCACGACGATCTTCGGGGAGGGCACGCGCATCCCGCCCGTGAAGCTCTTCGCCGGCGGCAAGCTGAACGAGGACGTGCTCGATCTGATCCTCAACAACAGCCGCATGCCGACGATGAACTATTTCGACCTGATGGCGATCATCGCGGCGTGCCGGACGGCGGAGAAGCGCGTCAAGGAAATCTGCAGGCGGTTCGGCACGCCGACCTACCTCTCCGCCTGCGAGGCGCTGCTCGATCGCACCCGCCGCATGATGCGCCAGTTGATCCTGCAGAACCTGCCGGAGAAGAAGGTCAGCTTCGAGGACTTCATCGACGACGACGGGCGCGGCAACGGACCGTACAAGATGAAGCTGACGATCTGGCGGAAAGGGGACCAGGCCTACTTCGACTGGACCGGCACCGACCCGCAGGCCCCGGGCCCGATCAACTTCTTCTTGAACGAGGAGATGTTCAAGATGTTCATCGGGGTCTACCTGATCATGGTGTTCGACCCCCAGATCCTCTTCAACGACGGGTTCTACCCGCTGCTGCACGTCATCATGCCGGACGGATCGCTGGTCTCCCCGAAGTTCCCCGCGCCGCTCGGCTGCCGCACGCACGCGCTGTCGCGGCTGTTCGACGTGCTCGGCGGCGCGCTCGGGCACGGCGCGCCGGAGCTCTCGACGGCGGCCGGCTACGGCACCTCGCCGTACCTGCTCTACAACGGGTACGACGCGTCGGGCGAGTTCTTCCACCTGATGGAGATCTCCTTCGGCGGCATTCCGGGGCGGCCGATCGGCGACGGCATGGACGCCCACTCGTGGTGGCCGCTCTTCGAGAACATCCCGAGCGAGTACCTCGAGAGCTACTACCCGATCACCGTCCTCGAGTACGGATCGCTCATCGACTCGGGCGGCGCCGGGTTCCACCGCGGCGGCAACGGCGTCCACAAGGTGTACCGGTTCGAGTCGGACGGCGAGGTCGCCATCCACGACGACCGCGAGCGATCGCACCCGTGGGGGATCCTCGGCGGGCTGCCGGGCGCGCCCAGCACGAAGACGCTCGTGCGCGTCAGCGGCGAGAAAGTGCCGCTGCGATCGAAGGTCTCCCAGGTGCCCGTGAAGAAGGGAGACCGGCTGATCTACCGGACGGCAGGTGGCGGCGGGTGGAAGGATCCGCTGGATCGGCCGGCCGAGCGGGTCGCGGCAGACGTGGCGCGCCGGCTGGTCTCGGTGGAGAAGGCGCGGCGCGACTACGGCGTCATCGTCGACAAGAAGACGTACGCGCTGGATGCCGCGGCGACCGAGGCGTGCCGGCGGCAGATCCGCGAGTCGCGGCCGGCAGCAGGGACGTTCACCTTCGGGCCCGTACCGGAACCGATGGGGATTGTAAAGGCGAACGGCTGACGTTCGCCGCTGTTCCGGGACGAAGGGGCGAGTTGATGGTTGGGGAAGGCGGCAAACGGCGTCCGCTCGAGGGGCTCCGCATCCTCGAGATGGGGCAGTTGCTGGCGGGGCCGTTTGCCTCGGTGCTGCTGGCGTGGTTCGGTGCGGACGTCATCAAAGTGGAGCCGCCCGACGGCGGCGATCCGCTGCGCACGTGGCGGTCGATGTACAAAGGTACCGCCCTGTGGTGGTACATCCTCGGGCGCAACAAGCGGTGCGTGACGCTGAACCTCCGCAAACCGGAAGGGCGCAGCCTCGTCCGTCGCCTCGTCGAGCACTGTGACGTGGTGCTCGAAAACTTCCGTCCCGGCCGGATGGAGGAATGGGGACTCGGCCCCGGGGATCTCACGCGCATCAACCCGCGCGTGATCATGTGCCGCGTGTCGGGGTGGGGACAGACCGGCCCGTACAGCCACAAGCCGGGGTACGCGTCGGTGGCCGAAGGAGCCGGCGGGCTGCGGCAGGTCTGCGGCTTCCCGGATCGCCCCCCGGTGCGGCCGAACCTGAGCCTCGGCGACACCATCGCAGGGCTGCACGCCGCGCTCGGCATCCTGACGGCGGTGTACCACCGCGACGTGAAGGCCACGGGTGAAGGGCAGGTGATCGACGTCGCCATCTACGAAGGCATCTTCAATCTGATGGAGTCGATGGTGCCCGAGTACGACAAGACGGGCCTCATCCGCGACCGCCAGGGATCGAAGCTGACGGGCATCGTGCCGACCAACACGTACCCGTGCAAGGACGGCAAGTACATCATCATCGGCGGCAACGGCGACAGCATCTTCCGGAGATTGATGACAGCCGCGGGCCGGGATGACATGGCGGCCGATCCCCGCTTCGCGCACAACAACGATCGCGTGCAGTACGAACAGGAGATCGACGAGGCGATTACCGCCTGGACCAGCGCCCACACCTTCGGCGAGGTGCTCGAGGCGCTCGAGCGGGCGGAAGTGCCGGCGGGCGCGATTTACTCGGTCGCCGATCAGATCAACGATCCGCATTTCCGCGCGCGCGGCCTGTTCGAGCGCGTGCCGCTGCCCTCCGACCCGTCCGACACGGTGCTGCTGCCGACCTTCACGCCGTTCTTCTCGGCCACGCCGGGCGGCACCGACTGGGCCGGCCCGGCGTTGGGCGCGCACAATGCCGAAGTCTATGGCGACCTGCTCGGCATCAGCGACGAAGAACGGTCGCGGCTGCACGCCGACGGGGTCATCTGAGGACCGGCCATGAGTGCTGATGCCACGCGCGCGCTGTACCGCCGGAAAGGTTTCCTGGGGCGCGTCGGCTTCGGCCGGCGGCCGGCGGTCCTCGTGATCGACCTGATCGTCGGATTCACCGACCTGCGCTCGCCGCTGGCCGGCAACTTCGACGCGGAAGTCTCGGCCACGCGGCGGCTCCTCGCGGCCGCCCGGCGCGCAGGCCTCCCGGTGTTCTTCACGACCACGGCCTACGACGCCGAGTGCCGCGAGGCCGGCGTCTTCGTCGAGAAGGTGCCCTCGCTGCGATACCTCGTGCGCGGGTCCCGGTGGGTGGCGCTCGACAAGCGCCTGCGCCGGCGCCCGGACGAGACGCTGCTCGAGAAGCAGTTCGCGAGCGCGTTTTTCGGGACGCCGCTCGCCTCGCACCTGGCCGCGCGCGGCGTCGACACCCTCATCGTCGCGGGCGTGACGACGAGCGGGTGCGTGCGCGCGTCGGCGGTGGACGGGCTGCAGTACGGCTACCGGGTGATCGTGCCTCGCGAGTGCGTCGGCGATCGCGCCCCGGGGCCGCACCGCGCCAACCTGCTCGACCTGGACGGCAAGTACGCCGACGTGGTGTCGATCCGGGCGGTTCTCCAGCACCTCGCCGGAGCGGCCGGGAGCAGCGATGAACGTTCCTGAGGCGGCGACGATCGTCGAGGTCGGCCCGCGCGACGGTTTCCAGATGGAGCGCGAGCTCATCCCGACCGATCTGAAGGTGAAGACGATCGACGCGGTGATCGCGGCCGGCATCCGGAAGCTCGAGGCGACGTCGTTTGTCAGCCCGAAGGTCATCCCGCAGATGGCCGACGCCGCCGAGGTCATGCGGCGCATCGCGCGGCACCCGGGCGTCGTCTGCGTCGCGCTGGTGCCGAACGCACGCGGGGCTGAGAACGCGATTGCCGCGGGCGCCGACGCCGTGAAGCTGGTGATCTGCGCGAGCGAGACGTACAACCGCCGCAACGTCGGGCTGACCGTCGATCAGTCGGTCGCGATGCTGCAGGAGATGAAGTCGAAGGCCGCATCGGTTCCCGTCGAGCTCGTGATCGCCGTGTCGTTCGGATGCCCGCTGGAGGGACCGATCGATCCGGAGGCCGTCGTGCGGCTGGCCGGGCGCGCGGTCGAGATCGGCATCCGGCACATCTCGATTGCCGATTCGGCCGGCTTCGCGCACCCCTCGGCCGTGTCGCGGATGATGCGGCGGCTGCAGTGGGAGTTCGGCGGGATCGAGTGGTCGCTTCACCTGCACGATACGCGCGGCCTGGGATTGTGCAACGTGCTCGCGGGGCTCGACGAAGGGGTCACGATGTTCGATGCGTCGATCGGCGGGCTCGGAGGGTGCCCGGTGGTGGCCGGCGCGACCGGCAACATCGCCACCGAGGACCTGGTGCACCTGCTCGATGAAACAGGTATCCGCACGGGCGTCGACGTGGAAGCCATCATGAACGCGTCGCGCGAGATCCAGGCGTTCCTGGGACGCCCGCTGCCCAGCCACGTGCTGGCGGCCGGCACGCGCGCCGCCGCGTTCGCGCGGGCGGCCGCCCGCCGGAACGACCCGACCGACGCGACGCCGGCGTGAGGCCCAGGAGGCAGCAATGTTCATGGCCTGGTTCTTCTGGCTGTTCGTCCTGTGTGGCGGCGCCTACATGGGAGGGGCAGCGCTGACGATGGCGCTCACCGGCGCGCCGAGCGTCGTCAACCTGCTGAACGCGGTGGTGTACCTGGGCTGCGCCGTCGCGGCGGTGCCGCGCATCCGGCGGCTGTGGCGCCGCCGCGCGGCCGGCGGCGGGCATCGAAGATAAACGTACTCGGAGGTCAGGATGTCGCCGGAACTGCACCACGCGCTTGAGGTCTTCTTCAGGGGCATCCACGCCTTCATGGTGGCGGCGTGGCTCCTGTTCGACTTCATCGTGTTCTGGATGCACTTGAAGGTGAAGGACTCCAGCGCCGACCTCATCGAGCGGCTCGAGCGCGCCCGGGTCATGCACGGCGTCGACACCGTGGTCGCGTACCTGTTCATCCTGACGCTGCCGGTCGGCCTGATCCTGTGCTGGCTGACCGATACGCCGGTCTTCACCACCACGTGGCTGAGCTGGAAGCACCTGATGTACGGGCTGATTGTCATCTCCGCCGTCGTGTTGATCCCGATCTCGGGAACCGCCCTGCGGAACCTCGAGGCCATCAAGGCGGGCGCCCCCAACGTCGCCGAGCTGAACGCCGAGATCCGGCGGGACATGAACTGGGGCATGCCGTGGGTCTTCATGATCTGGGTGCTCATCATCGTGATGACGCTCCTCTCCGTCTTCAACCTGCGCTGCAGCGTCTGCAGCACGTACTTATTCCGGTAGGCGTACTTCTTCGTCTTTCATACAAGAGGGTGATGCCATGATTCATCGCGTGTTGTCTCTGCGGGTGGCCGCCGCCGCGCTCCTGGCGGCCGCGCTCGTCGTTCCCGTCCGCGGCGCCGGAGAGGCGCGCCGCGTGCTGATCAAGGCCGGCCGTCTCGTCGACGCGCGCGCGGGTGCGGTCCGGACGAACCAGGCGGTCCTCGTCGAAGGGGATCGCGTGCGCGAGGTCGGTCCCGCCGACGCGCTGGCCGCAAAGGCCGAGGGGGCGGAAGTGATCGATCTTTCCGGGATGACGGTGCTGCCCGGCCTGATCGACACCCACGTCCACATCACCGCCGACCCCGACCACGTGGGATTGAAGATCCTCTCGATCTCGGTCCCGCGGCAGGCGCTGTACGGCGCCAAGAACGCGCGCATCACGCTCGAAGCGGGGTTCACGACGGTGAGAAACCTCGCCTCGTTCGGCTACTCCGACGTCGCATTGCGGGAGTCAATCGACGCCGGTGAGCTGCCCGGTCCCCGCCTGCTCGTCTCGTCGCAGGCCCTTGGCGCGACCGGCGGCCACTGCGACGACACGCTGCTCGCTCCCGAGTTCAGGCACCGCTACGATGCCGTCGCCGACGGCCCGTCTGCCGTGATCGCCAAGGTGCGCGAGGTCGCGAAGTACGGGGCAGATGTCATCAAGTACTGCGGTACCGGCGGCATGATCTCGAAAGGTGACTCGCCCGACGCCGAGCAGTTCAGCGACGAGGAACTGAGCGCGCTGGTCCAGGAGGCGCACCGGCTCGGGCGCAAGGTTTCCGCGCACGCACACGGCGCGCGAGGGATCCGCCAGGCGGTGCTCGCGGGGGTCGATTCGATCGAGCACGGGTCGTTCATCGACGACTCGCTGATCGCGCTGATGAAGGAGCGGGGGACCTGGCTCGCGCCGACGCTGTATCTCAATGACTGGATCGCCGAGCACTACGGCAAGAGCACGGCGCCGAACGATCCCTACGTGGAGAAGGTGCGGCGGGTCACGAGCGTCGCGGGCGAGAACCTGGGCCGCGCGATCAAGGGGGGCGTGAAGGTCGTCTTCGGCACCGGCATCGGGGTCTACCCGCACGGGCTGAACGCGAGGGAGTTCGCCTCCCTCGTCCAGCGCGGGATGACGCCGATGGAGGCGATCCAGGCGGCGACCGTTCGCGCCGCGGACGCGATCGGCTGGCCCGATCGCGTCGGGACGATCGAGCCGGGCCGGTACGCGGATCTCGTCGCCGTCAGCGGAGACCCGCTGGCCGACGTGCGCGTGCTCGAACACGTCAGCGTCGTGATCAAGGGCGGGCAGGTCATCAAGGACACACGACCGCGCGCGAGGCAAGGCTCGAACTGAGCGCGCCCCATCGGAGAGTGAACGAGGACAGATGGACCACCATACGATTCGCGGGCGGCTGCGCTACACGTCGAAGAAGCCCCACATGCTCGACCGGGTGCGCGGCGGCGAGGATTTCACGATTACGCTCCACCCGGACGGGCGCAGGGCGCTGCGCGCCCACTGCGCCATCGACGAGGACTCGCCGCGCGTGCTGCGCGACGTCGTGCTGAACGTCGACGGGGAGTGGCGGCCCGCCTCCGCCTTCGTGCAGATCTCGATCGACGACCGGTTCGCCGGCTCGGCGTGGTACCGGTTCACCCCGGACGCGGCGGAGTGCGAGGGGTTCACCGTGGCCGAGGGGCGGATTTCGGAGCGGCGCCGCCTGGACGGACCCACGGGGTTCTTCGGCACGCACCCGATCCAGGCGGACGCGTGGCTGACCGCCAAGTACGACCCCTCCAAAGGGCCCGGGGTGCAGATCGTTCCGTCGTTCCTGATGTGCTCGCTCCACCACCGCGGCGCCGACGGGCCTGCGCTGCTGACCCATCCGGATCTCGAGCTGTACTTCGTCGGCCGCGAGCGCGTGAGCGTCGAGGCGGGCACGTTCGACGCGCTGCACTTCCGCATCGGCGAGAACGAGGACGATGAGTACATGGGAACCGATCGCCACCCGCCGTATCACACGTGGGTCACCAGCGACGGCTCGTACGTCGTCCTGAAAGCGCACTGCACGGGCTACATGCAGACGTATTACGAGCTGGTCGAGTACGACCGGCGTGCCGGGTTCCGCTAGAACGAGGCCGGCAGGGGAGGGCCGAATTCCATGCAAGCGATCGTCGCCGAGACAGCCGGCGGGCCGGACGTGCTCCACCTCAGGGACATTCCCGTTCCGGAGCCGGGGCCGGGGCAGGTCCGCATCCGCGTGGCCTACGCCGACCTCAACCCGCTCGACGCGCACGCGCGCGCGCAGCGCGTGTCATGGAACGCGCCGGCGTTCCCGTTCACTCCCGGGTACGAGTACAGCGGCATTGTCGACGCGGTCGGCGAGGGCGTGGAGCGGTCGATGACGGGGCGGCGAGTCGCGTCAGTCGGGGAGTGGGGCGGCTGCGCCGAGTACGCGATTGCGACCGCGGCGCGAGTGACGCCGATCCCGGAGGGCTTCGACTGGAAGATCGGGACCGCCTTCCAGACCGGGACGTACTCGGCGTGGCACCTGGTTCACACCGTCGGCCGCGTGAAGCCCGGCGATGTCGTCCTGCTGCACGCAGCCGCCGGATCGGTGGCGATCATGGCGGCGCAGATCGCCAAGGAGGCCGGCGTCACGGTCATCGGCACGTGCAGCGCCGGCAAGATCGAGTTCGCCAGGGCGTTCGGGTACGACCACCTGATCGACTACCGCGGCACCGACTGGGTCGCGGCGGTGATGCGGCTCACCGGCGGGCGGGGCGCCGACCTCATCATCGATGGCGTCGCGGGCCCACACGCGCCGCGAAACTACGACGCGGCGGCGCCGCTCGGCGAGGTGATCTACATCGGCGCGATCCAGGGGGCCCCGCCGCCGGTGGACATCAGCCGGCAGCTCTACCTGAAGACCATCGCCGTGCGCGGCTTCGTCGTGTACGTCGCGATGGCGGCGACGCGAGGCGCGGAAAAGGCGGCCATTCACGACGCGCTGCGAACGGGCCGCTGGCGGGTGCCGATCGTCAGGGCCGTGGGGCTCGACGAGGTGCGGCAGCTGCACGAAGCGTACGAACGCCGCGAGCTGTACGGCAAGACGCTGATCGCGGTCGGCGGCGATCTCTGAGCCGCAGGGCCGCCGTCCCGCCGCTCACCCCTTCCGCCGAGGCGGGCGCCTGGAGGCGGCCGCCGGCGCCGTCGCGTCGGGCAGATCGCCGTCGCGGTACCAGCGGAACCCCGTACGCTGCTCGACGTCGGCGGCCTTGAGGAGCCGGAGCGTCCTCGCGCGTCGGGTCGCGGCGCACGCGGCCAGCAGCACGTTCAGGAACGCCATCGGCGCCACGTACGAGACCCCGTAGACCGTCCCCTCCACCGGAATGATGAAGTACTCGTGCGCGAAGCGCGCGAGGGGCGAGAGGTGGGTGTCGGTAATCGCCACGCAGTAGGCGCCGCGCGCCCGCGCCTGCTGGAGCCCTTCGACGGTCTGCCGCAGGCCGCGCCTGAAGGTGAAGGCGATGACGAGGTCTGTCCGCTGCAGGGAACGGACGGCGTGCGCGACGTCGCCGGTTCTGGTGCAGGCAATCGCGGGCAGGTCGATGACGGCCAGGTTGTACTGCAGGAACTCCACGAGCACCGAGGCGACGTCCCCCGCGATCAGCACGATCCGCCGCGCCTCGTAGAGGCGGGCCGCCACCGCCTGGAGGCGCCCGAAGTCGAGGCCGTGGCGGAGCGCGGCGAGATTGCTCGAGTCGTGCGCGAGCGTGGTGCGCAGGCGCTCGGGCACATCGGAGTCGCGCGCCAAGCCGCCCTGCATCAGATCGATCTGCGTCGTCTGCACGAGCGCCAGCTCGTGCAGGTAGTGCCGGAACTCGGGGTACCCCTCGAACCCCATCCCGCGGATCGTCCGGAGAACCGTCATCGCGTCAGAGCCGATGGCGGCGGCGAGCTTGCGGACGCTCAGCAGCACGAAATCGCGCGGATGGTCGAGGACGGGGCGGATCAATTCGCGCCGGCGCGGGCTGAGCCGGCGGACCAGCTCCGGCGGGAGCTTGTCAATCGGCGGTCGGCGGTTTTTGTCTGTCATAGACGGCCATTTTATGATGCAAACGTATCATAACGAGCTGCTACAGTAACGCCCGTATTTGACCAGGCGACCAGACTTGTTATAATCCGCGCTCCGATCGTCACCCAGGGCAATGTGACGTCTGTAACACCTGTTCGGGATCGGCGTGCCCGCTCCCGCGTCACACGGAGGTCTACGATGCGCTGCCCGCTCGGTGTCGTCGTCCCCCCGCACTGCTGCTTCTGCTGTCCGCCGCGATGCGATTCCTGCCGCAGGCGGCGACTGCCCAAGCCCCACGGCCACCGTCCCGGCCGTGCCCTTCGTCGTGTTCCGTCGAACGGCCGGCGCGGCCCTCGGATGCCAACGAGAATGGTCTGCTCCGCGGGAGCTGCTGAAACCGCGCAGCTATCCGTATCGAAACGTACCACATACGCCTGGAGTGCGCATTCGGAGGAGAGGACATGAAGATGCGGTGGGCGAGAGTGGCGCTCGGATCGCTGATCATGTTGGCCGCGTTCGCCGCTGGCGGGCGGCCCCTGATCGGGATCCAGCTTCAACAATCGCGTGACGCGAACACGACGGTCGAGCCAATGCTGTACGGGGCGCTCGAGTTTCGATCGCTGGGGTTCAGTCGGGGCGGTCGATCAACCACCGTGACCGGCATTCCCGGTGATCCACTCATCTACTATTTCGGCTCCACCGGTGGCGGCGTCTGGAAGACAACGGACGCCGGTCGAACCTGGGGCAACATCAGCGATGCCTTCTTCGAGGCCGGCTCGATCGGCGCCATCGCGGTGGCCCCATCCGACTCGAACGTGATCTACGTTGGGACCGGGTCAGCCTGCCCGCGCGGCAACGTCTCCCCCGGCATCGGTATTTACAAGTCGGTGGACACCGGAAGGAGCTGGAAACACGTCGGACTGCGGGATGCCGGCCAGATTAGCCGCATCGCGATCCATCCGACCAACCCGGACCTCGTGTACGTCGCTGTGCTGGGAAATGTGTTCGGCGCCAGCCGGACGCGTGGCATCTTCCGGTCAAGCGATGGCGGACTGAACTGGGAGAACGTGCTCTACGTCGACGATCGGACGGGTGCAAGCGACCTCTCGATGGACGCCACGAACCCGCGCATCTTGTACGCGGGGATGTGGACCGTGGAGCGGAAGCCGTGGACGATCGACAGCGGAAGCATGGTCGGCGGGATCTTCAAATCCACCGACGGGGGTGCGACCTGGACGAAACTGACCAACGGGCTACCGACGGAGGTACTGGTAGGGAAGATCGCCGTCACGGTCTCACCCGCAAGGCCCAGCCGCGTGTGGGCGCAGGTGGAGGCAGCCGGAGACCAGGGCGGGCTGTACCGGTCGGATGACGTCGGCGCGAGCTGGGAGCGCGTGAACAAGCAGCGGATCCTGCAGCAGCGAGCGTGGTACTACACGCATGTCTTCGCAGATCCGGTTGCTCCCGATACTGTCTACGCGCTCAACACCGGCTTCTACAAATCGATCGACGGGGGGCGCACCTTCCAGGCGTACGCGGTGCCTCACGGCGACAACCACGACCTCTGGATCAACCCGAACAACCCGCGGGTCATGATCAACGCCAACGATGGCGGAGTGAACGTCTCATTCAACGGTGGCGAGTCATGGACCGATCAGATGGGCCAGCCGACCGCAGAGATCTACAGGATAGCCGTTGACACGCGCTTTCCATATCGAGTCTACGGGGCACAACAGGACAACAGCACGGTCTCGGTCACCGCATACGGACCGACGCAGTTCCGCGGTGCTGTCGACTTCTACCCGGTCGGCGGCGGGGAGAGCGGACACATCGCCGTCGACCCCAGCAATCCGAATGTTGTCTACGCCGGGAGTCACAGCGGAGCGATCACGCGGACCGACACAAGCACGCGCCTGACCGAAAGCGTGCGCGCCTACCCCCAGCTCCTCACGGGGCAGCGGGCGCTCGATATGAAGTACCGCGTCCAGTGGAACGCGCCCATCCGCATTTCGCCGCACGACGCCAACATCGTCTACCACACGTCGCAGTACGTGCAGCGGACGAAGGACGCCGGCGTGAACTGGCAGGTCATCAGCCCGGATCTGACACGCAACGACAAGAGCAAGCAGGACTACTCGGGCGGCAAGGGGATCACCAAGGACAGCACGACAGTCGAGGTCTACGGCACCGTGTTCGCGTTCGAAGAGTCGCCACACCGTGCGGGGCTCCTGTGGGCCGGCAGCGACGACGGCCTGGTGCACGTCTCGCAGGACGACGGCAAGACGTGGCAGAACATTACACCGAGGGAGATGCCGGAGTGGGGCTGCGTCAACCTGATTGACCTCTCCGCGCACGATGCCGGCCGGGCGCACATCGCCGTCTATAAGTACCGGCAGAACGACTTCACGCCGTACATCTTCCAGACCAACGACTTCGGCAAGACCTGGAAGCGGTTGACGGATGGGAAGAACGGGATCCCAGGCAATCACTTCGTACGCGTCGTCCGCGAGGACGCGAAGCGTAAGGGGCTCCTCTACGCCGGGACCGAGTTCGGCATGTACATCTCATTCGACGACGGCGGGCACTGGCAGCGGTTCCAGATGAACCTGCCGGTCACTCCAGTCACCGATCTGTATGTGCATCCAGCCTATGACGATCTCGTCGTCAGCACGCAGGGTCGCGCCTTTTGGGTGCTCGACGATTTGGCGGTTGTGCGGCAGATCAGGGCCGGCATGGAAAAGTCCGCGCACCTCTTCAAGCCGGATACTACGTACCGGGAGGGTATGGCCGCGGCCCACGCCTTCTACTACCTGCCTGCCGCCACGAAGGACGAAGCGCACGTCGAAATTCTCGACCAAAACGGCGGCGTGGTCTACGAGGAGCGTGTGAAGAACACCAAGGTCGGCCTCAACCGGTTCGAGTGGAACCGGCGCCACCTCCCACCGTTCGACATTCCACGAGGCGCCGTTCTCTGGGGCGGTCCCCGCGGAGGAAAAGTACCGGGTCCGAAGGTGGTGCCCGGCACGTACCAGGTCCGCCTGCGCAGCGGGACCTGGAGTCAGACACAGTCATTCGAAGTGAGGCCGGATCCGCGCCAGAAGACGACCAACGCCGAGTACCAGGAGCAGCTTCGGGTTGCGATGGAAGTCGGCCGGAGGACCGCGGCGTTGTACGACGCCCTGGCACAAGTCCGCGACATCAAGGAGCAGGCGTCACAGCTCGGCGAACGGATGCGGAAACAGGGTTATGGCGACGACCTCGCGAAGGCTGCCAAAGCACTCTCTGGCAAGTTCACCGCAGTCGAAGGCGAGTTGACGCAGCTGGAAGGTGAATCAGGTCAGGATGGATTGAACTTCCCGCCGCGCCTCGACAGCCAGTTCATCACCTTGTACAGCGAGGTGACGGAAACGGAACGCCGGCTGACTCGCGGAATGGCCGAGCGATTCGACGACATCAAGCTCGAGCTCCAGAAGTGGCTGGACGTTCTGCAGCACACCATGACGGCCGACGTGCGGTCGTTCAACGATCTCGCCCGTAGCAAGGGCATCGCGCCAATCGTGACGAGACGGAGCGCGACGGAACCCTCGCAACCGTGATGCGCTGGTGGATCCTGCCGGTTCAGCGGAGGAGATTTCTATGAGGACGAAGAGAAGACCGCAAGGTGGTTTGGCTCCTGCCCGAGTCGATGCCGTGTTTTTCTTTCTTTTCCTTCTTCTTGTTCTCGCGCCGCGCACCGCGGGCACGCAGGCGGTGACGACCGGGACCATTGAAGTGCAGATCGCGGACGAAACCGGCGCGGTGCTTCCGGGGGCGATCCTCACGCTGACGGACCGGAGCACCGGCGCGACGCGAACCGGCGTCGTCGAGCAGCGTGGGACGTTCCGGTTCCTGAATGTGCCGTTGGGCACCAATTACCAGCTCAAGGCGGAACTCGAGGGATTCACGACTCAAGTGATCGACGGAATCGCGGTAGGGGCCGGTTCGACGCAGGCCTTCAAGTTTTCGATGAGAATCGGCGGCCTCAAGGAGACCGTTACGGTGGGGGCCGCTCGCCTCATGGTCGATACCAAGAGTCCGGAAACCAGGGAGACGATGGACAGCAGTCTGGCGGAGAAGGCGCCGTTGGCCGGCCGCAACCACGCGGAACTCGCCAGCCTCTTTCCCGCGGTCCTGCAGACCGCCGCCGACAACAGCCCCACGTTCACGCAGTTCCACGTGCGCGGTCAGGCGACGACAGGCCACGGCTACCGGCAGGACGGCGCTGACGTACTGGGGCCGTACCTGGGGCGGGCGGCAAACACGTTGAGTCCCAACTCGATCGAGCAGATCGATTTCGTGAGCGGGGGCATGGCGCCCGAGTACGGTGAGCAGCCCGGCGGAATCTTCAACATCATCACGAAATCAGGCACGAACCGGGTCAGGGGTGCCTACTCGTTTCTGTATCGTGACGACCGGTTCAACAGCAAAGTGGTTTCCGGCATCCCAGGCCAGGTGGTCGACTCCGCGATGGGCGATACGCATTTCGAGGAAGCAGTCCTGGGCGGGCCGCTCAAGCGGGACAAGATGTTCTACTTCGTCTCGTACCAGTTCCGCGGTGAGGATGCGGGCAACATCTTGTCGCGAAACATTCGAACCGGCGATCACCACAACATGCACGTGAAGCTGAACTACAACCAGGGCCCGAACGATCTGTGGGTCTTCCAAATCGATGGCAATAGCGGTCGGCAGAAGAACAACAACCTGTCGTCAACAGTCTCGGCAGAGTCTCAAGGAGGACAGAACTTCGACATCCTGATGTCGAGTGCTTCACAGACGCACCAGTTCAGCCCCGTGGCTGTGCTGGAGTCGCAGGTCATGTATTTCTACCTGGGCCAAACCTCGCCAATCATGCACAGGACCGGCAATCCGCAGGTGACGACTGTGAGCCGGACCGGGAGCTGGACGTCGGGACAGAATTCAACCTTCACGGGCTGGACGGAGCGTCGGATCAAGGGGACGGTCAAACTGACGCGAGCCACCAGCAACCACACCTTCAAGGTCGGTGCCGATTACTCCTACTCATGGGGCGACCGGTTTTCGGTTGAGGAGGTTCCTATCTACAACGACCGCCGTCCCATTGGCGGGTCCCTCACCCGGACTGCGAACGTGTACGCGAGCCCTTTCCCGCTTGACGACCGATGGTTCGACGCGTTCGCGCAGGACCAGTGGATTCACGGGCCCATGACGCTCCAGTACGGCGTCCGTGCCGACTACCAGCACGTCGTGGGCGATGTGATCGTTCAGCCGCGGATCGGGCTGAGCTACGCCATGACGGGCGACGGCCGGAACAAGCTGTCTGCAAGCTGGGGAATCATGCACCAGGTCGTGCCCGGCACGGCCTACTCGGTGGGGATCCTGGAGGTCCAGCGGTTGTATCGCGTGGCCGCCCCTCCGGGATCCTTGATCGGCCCTGAGACGTTGTTAAGTGAATTTCGCAATGCTCGGCTCGGCGACCTGGAGAACCCAAAGACGTACGCCGGAACGGTGTCTTACGAGCGCGAGCTCCGATCCGATACGCGTGCGACCGCGACGTTCGCGTGGAGTCAGATTCGCAACCAGCAGATCGCCACGCGGTATCCCGATCGGATTGAGTACGAGATAGGCGGAGAGACGAACTACAAAGGGCTGGAGCTGTCGCTGCGGAAGTACTTGACGAAGCGGTTCCAGATGCTGGCGTCTTACACATTGTCGCGGACCGAAGGGGACACGCCGTCTACGCTCACGCCGTTGCAGGCGCCCTATCGGTACGCGCTCATGGACTGGGACTCGCCGCACGCCTCGAGGGTGACGGCGAGCTATCTGTTCCCTGGCAACGTGGAGGCCTCCGGCGTGTTCAAGTACATCACAGGCCGGCCGTACTCGATCGACAACGCACAGGTCGGAACGGCGGAGGCGTACGTCGACAAGGACGGCAAGCCTGCCGGTCGAAACATCTACCGGATGTCGAACAGCTACTCGATCGACTTCGGCCTTTCGAGAGACATCCGGACGCCTCGTCTCACGATCCGGCCGACCGCGCAGATTCTCAACCTGACGAACAGGGTGAACGTCATCAGCGTCCAGACGGCATTCACGGCGCAAGGGCGACCGAGCCGCGTGGACCTGGGGCGGCAGGTGCAGTTCGGGCTCGATATCAAGTTCTGAGTTCGAGGACTGGTGTGCGGGCATCCCAGCCGGGCGCTATTCGCCGCCCAGGCGACGAATAGCGCCACTGGAGGCACGTCATGAGAAGAGGAGCCTTCACCGGGGGAATTGCGTGGCTTGGCGCCGCGTCCTTGGCGGTTTGGATTGGCCCGCGACTGCTCGGGCAGGCGGGCGCGGGTTCACCCACGCTCTCCGGAACCATGAGCTTTGTGGCCACCGGTGATTCGATCATTTCACGTCCGGTCTCCGTCTACCGGAACGAGGCCGCGTTTCAAAGCGTCGCTCGCACGATCCGCGATGCCACCGTCGCGTTCACCAACTTCGAGACAACCGTGTTTAACCCCCGGGAGTTCGTTCCGCCACCGCAAGCCGAGTTTGGGGGCTTGTGGAATTTCGCAACCCCGGCGGAGGTCGACGAGCTGAAGTGGCTCGGCTTCGACATGGTTTCCCGGGCGAACAATCACACGACCGACTGGGGAACCGAGGGGATGGTCGAAAGCAACCGGATCCTGGACAGAGCCGGGATCGTCCACGCGGGTTCCGGCCAGAATCTCGCGGAGGCGCGCGCACCTGCGTTCTTTCAAACGGCGGCGGGGCGCGTCGCGATGATTTCGACGGCTTCGTCTCATTCGCCACTGTCGCGCGCCGCTCACACGCGGCCGGACATCCGGGGGCGCCCCGGGCTGAGCTTCCTGCGCATCGTGCGGACGGTGACGCTCGATGCTTCCACGTACGGCGCACTGCGAAATGCAAGCATCGCCATGGAGGTGTCTCGGACGCCTCCGGGCGAAGACGAGATGATGTTCTTCGGCACGCGCGTCAGGAAAGGGGATGCGAACCGCCTGGAGCTCGGGGCCGATGAGCGCGACGTCGCCGAGATCGTCCAGCACGTGCGGAGCGCGCGCCACCAGGCGGATTTCGTCTTTGTGACCATTCACGCGCACGAGCCCGGGAATTGGAGCGAGGTGCCTCCGGCGTTTCTCGAGCAGTTCGCACGGGCTGCGATCGATGCCGGCGCAGACATGGTCCTCGGGCACGGGCCCCACCAAGTGCGCGGTATCGAAATTTACAGAGGTCGACCGATCTTCTACAGCCTTGGCAACTTTCTGTTTCAGTTTGAGACGTTTGGCCCGCAGGCTGCCGACGTCTACGAGACCTACAACCTGGATCTCTTTCGGACGACTATCGGGGAATTCTTCAATTCGCTGAAAGGCAAAGGGCTTGAGTTCAAAGAAGACGTCTGGTGGGAGAGTGTCGTGGCACGGTCAGTATGGGAGAACGGAGCAGTGAAGACGATCGAGCTTCATCCCATTGACCTGGGACACGGGCTCCCACGTGCTCAGAAGGGCACCCCGCGAACCGCTTCGCCCGCGCTCGCGCGGAAGATTATCGAGCGCCTCGCGAGGCTCTCGAAGCCGTACGGCACGATCGTGCGCCTCGAGAACAACATCGGGGTCATCGATCTGGGACAGACGCTCACTCATTGACCCAAGTTCGACGCCGTGCTCTACGCGGGAGGAGATGATGAAGCGCGCTTTGCCGTTCGTCGTTCTGGTCTGCGTCGTGTGGCTTGGAGTCCACGCAGGGGTGCCGGAAGCGCCAAGCGCGCAATCCACGCCCGCAGGATCCCCTGCCCAACAACCGCCGCCGGTCGGTCCAACTGTGACGGGCGAGCTGTCGTTCGCCGCGACGGGTGATTCCATCCTGCTGCGTCCAGTGTCGGTGTACGAGAGCGAGTCGGCGTTCGCAGACATTCTGAAGCTCCTTCGCGGGTCGACGGTCGCTTTCACGAATTTTGAGATGAGCGTGTTTGACACCGCCAAGTTCGAGCCGACACCGCAGGCCGAGTATGGCGGCCTGTGGGTGCATGGGTCGCCGGCGCAGGCCAAGGAGCTGAAGTGGCTCGGCTTCGATATGGTCTCGAGAGCCAACAATCACACGACCGACTACGGCGTGGAAGGCATGCTGCAGACGAATCAGATTCTGGATGATCTCGGAATCGTGCACGCAGGCTCCGGAGCGACGCTGGGTCACGCCCGAGCGCCTGCGTACTTCCAGACCGCCGTCGCACGCGTCGCGATGATCTCGACGGCGTCTTCCCACTCGCCGTCGTCTCGCGCCACCTACGCGCGTGTTGACATCAAGGGAAGACCCGGCTTGAGCCCCTTGCGCTGGAGCCGGCAGGTGTTCTTCGACCCGGCGACGTTTGCCAAGGTGAAGACGGCCGCGGAATCGTGGCGTACCCCGCTTGCTCAGGCGCCGCCGTCCCCCGACGACGAAGTCAACCTTTTCGGGACTCGCATCAAGAAAGGCGACAGGAACCGCGTTGAGCTGGTGGCGGACGAGCGTGACGTGAAGGAAATCATCGCCCAGGTGAGGAGCGCACGGCAGCAGGCTGATCTGGTGGTCGTCACGATACATGCGCACGAGCCGGGGAATGGGATCGAGCCGCCCCCAGACTTCCTACCCGGTTTCGCCCGCGCCGCCATCGACGCCGGTGCGGACATGTTTCTTGGCCACGGACCTCACATGTTGCGTGGGATCGAAATCTACAAGGGGAAGCCGATCTTCTACAGCCTGGGGAATTTCTTCTTCCACTACCAGACGCTGGAGCCGCAGGCCTATGACGTCTTTGAGAGCAGGACGAACCTGGATCCGTTCCGCGCGACGATTGCCGATCTCTACGGGGCCGTTCCTGGGTGGGGCGCGTCGTTTCGTGAGGACTTCTGGTGGGAGAGCGTGGTCGCGGTATCGCGGTTCGAAGCGGGGCGGCTGAAGTCGATCGTGCTTCACCCCGTCGATCTCGGCCACGGGCTGCCCCGATCGCAGAGCGGGACGCCCCGCCTGGCTCATCCGGCGCTGGCGCGGAAGATCATCGAGCGTCTCGCGAGGCTTTCGAGGCCGTTCGGTGTCGACATCCGATTCGTCGACGGAGTAGGCGTGATCGAGCTGTCGGGTGCAACCGACTGACTCCCGAGAGACGCCGATTCCGTGTGCCGCGTTCGGGCCGGAGCGCCGAGGTCGACGTTCCGGCCGCCTCGTTTTCGCTTGAGTGTCGTGATGAGTCTCGGCGCACGGTGTCTTCCGGGCTCGCGCAGAACAGCCAGCGCCGTCGTCCTGGTGCCGGTCGTGTGCGTCCTGAGCGTTGCTGCCCTGGCGGCTCACGACAGGTCGACGAGCTATTCCAGGCTGGTCGTGGACGGGAAACAGGTCCGCATCGTGTTCACGTTGAGCCCGTTCGATCTGCATTTGGGACCTGTCATCGACGCCAACCAGGACGAGATCATCAGTGACGACGAACTCGACGAGAGCATCGACGCGGTCTACGGGGCGATCAAGAATCACTATCATCTTCGCGCGCCCGACGAGCCGAGCGCGATTACTCTCGAGCGGTATGACCTGGTTGCTGACAATGTTCTCGCAATGCAGGTCGTCTACACCTTCCGCCGGGAGGTCACCAGCCTCGCGGTAGCCTCGACGCTTCCCCAGATCACTCAGCCGAACCACCAGCATCTGCTCCGGGTCGATAGGGACGGCGTTATCCAGCAGGCGCTGCTTGACTTCGCTCAACCGGTTGCCCGCCTGGGAGGCGTGGGCCGCGCGAGCGGATGGGAGACGGTGCGAAGCTTTGTGCGTCTGGGTGTTGAGCACATCTTCAGCGGATACGACCACCTCGCCTTTCTGACGGCCTTGCTGGCGGGCACCAGCGGCCTGTTTGCGTTGCTGAAGGTCATCACATCGTTCACTGTCGCTCACAGCCTCACCCTCGCTTTCGCCAGCTTCGGCCTCGTCACGGTTCCGCCCCGGCTCGTTGAGAGTCTTATTGCCCTCAGCATCGCTTACGTGGCGATCGAGAACATGTGCACAAGGGTCGCGGTCAGCCGGTGGGGGATCACGTTTGTGTTCGGCCTGGTGCACGGGTTCGGCTTTTCCAACGTTCTGCGGGAACTCGGACTGCCTCGCGGGCGCCTTGCCATCTCGCTTTTTTCGTTCAATGCCGGCGTCGAAGTCGGACAGGTCGTGTTTGTCGCGGCTGTCTTCCCGGCGTTGCTGTTGATGCGCTCGTCCCGGTGGAGGAGCCAGCTGACTACTGCCGTATCTCTCGTGACCACGGCTCTAGCGCTCTACTGGTTCGTTCAGCGGACCGTGTTGCGATAGCACTGGAGTTGACTATGGAACGCGGGAGCCTCTACGTCATCGCAGTTGTGCTTGCATCGGTGACCGCCTGCGGCGGAGCCGGCGCCAAGGTGCCGGAGTACGACCTCATCATCCGCGGCGGCCGGGTGATCGACGGCACCGGCAACCCATGGATTGCAGCGGACATCGGCGTGCAGGCGGGCAAGATCACAAAGGTCGGCCAGTTCGCCGACGTTCGTGCGGCTCAGGTCATCGATGCGGCAGGGAAGGTCGTTGCGCCAGGGTTCATCGACATGCACACGCATTCCGACTACCCGCTGCTGGTGGATGGCCGGGCGCAGAGCAAGGTGCGGCAGGGCGTCACGACGGAAGTGCTCGGTGAGGGTGAGACCGCCGGTCCGATCAAGGGGCCCGCTCTCGCCGCGATGAAGCCGTCGTTGGCCAGATACGGCATTGAGCCAACATGGGCGACCCTGGGCGAGTACTTCGCCCGACTCGAGAAGCAGGGCGTCGCCACGAATGTCGTCTCGTACGTTGCGGCCGGACAAGTACGGGCGTGCGTGATCGGGTTCGAGAATAGACCGCCGCAGGCGGCGGAGTTGGCCGAGATGCGGCAGTTGGTCGCGCAGGCGATGGCGGAAGGCGCGTGGGGGCTCGTCACCTCCCTGGAGGGGACGCGGGGTTTCGCTTCAACAGCGGAAATCATCGAGCTGGCCAAGGTCGTCAAGCGCTACGGCGGCATCTATGCGACGCACTTGCGCGGCGAATCAGAGGAGTTGATGGAAGCCCTCAACGAGGCGATCGAGATCGGAGAGCGGGCACAAGTGCCGGTCGACGTCTTCCACTTGAAGGCGTCCGGCGCCAAGGTCTGGGGCCGGATTCCCGAGGCGTTGAAGGCAATTGAAGCAGCCCGCGCGCGCGGCATCGACATCACAGCCAACCAGTATCCGTACATCGCCGGCGCTCATCCGTTGCTGCCACTGCTCCCGCCATGGGCTCTGGATGGCGGCGTCGAGAAGACGTTGAAGAGGCTCCAGGATCCCCAGCTCCGCGCCCGGATGAAAAAGGAGATCGAGGAGGGCGCGCCGGGCTGGCGCCACAACTACGTACAGCAGTCGGGCGGCTGGAAGGGCGTCATGATTTCCGACGCACGAAGCGAAAGGAACAAGACGCTCGCGGGCAAGACACTCGCCGACTTCGCAGTCATGAGAGGGAAGGATCCGGCCGACGCGTTCTTCGACCTCCTGCTGGAGGAGAAGGGACAGGTGCACGGGGTTCTTTTCATCATGAACGAGAAAGACGTGCAGACGGCGATGGCGGCGCCGTGGCTCAGCATCGGCTCAGACGGATCGGCACTCGATGTCGACGGGCCTCTCGGGCAGGGGCACCCGCATCCTCGTCATTTCGGCACGTTCCCCCGGATCCTGGGTCGCTACGTGCGGGAGCTCGGGATCCTCTCGCTTGAAGATGCAATCCGCAAGATGACATCGCTCGCCGCCCAGCGCCTGGGACTGCGCGATCGCGGCTTGCTGAGAGAGGGGTTCTGGGCGGACATCGTCGTCTTCGATCCGCGGCGCGTCATCGATCGAGCGACCTTCGAAGATCCCAAACAGTACTCCGTCGGCATCGAGTACGTGTTGGTCAATGGAACGCTCGTCGTCGATCGCGGCGGACACACAGGTGCCCTTCCCGGGAAGGTGTTGCGCAAGCCGCGCCGATCTGAGGGCACCGACTGAGTCCCGTATGCAAGCGGGCCCGGTGCGCAACCGACAAACATCGAGAGCGATGATCCTGCGGGCAGGCTTCTCAGGCTCGCGGTCCGCCTACGGCTTCTTGCTGGGCCTCATCGCGGCGTCGGGGTTCGCCTCGTTGATTTACGAGGTCATCTGGATGCGGCTGTTGACGGCGGTGCTCGGTAGCACGTCGGCCGCCACCGCTGCGGTTCTGGCCGCTTTTATGGGCGGTATCGCCGTGGGGAGCGTCGCGCTGGGCACTTATGTGGATCGCTGCGCATCGCCGCTTCGCCTCTTCGCCGCGATTGAGGCCGGGATTGCCGTTGCGGGTCTGAGCGTTCCGCCGCTGCTCGGAGTACTCACACCGCTGTACGGGTCGTTGCAGCCCGGTTCAGCGGCGCCTTCGCTGACGATAGCCGTTGTGCAGTTCCTGCTCTCGACCGTCGTTCTGATGATGTCGACGGTCCTGATGGGAGGCACGTTTCCGGCGCTGACCCGTGCGGTCGTTCCTCCGGATCGCGTCGCGCGCGGCGTCGCAACGGTGTACGCCGTCAACACGTTTGGCGCAGCTGCTGGCGCCTTTACGGCCGGCTTCATCCTCCTGCCCCTGATCGGGCTGCGAGCCACCTACGTCGCTGCGGCGATCAACCTGCTCGCTGCCGGGGCGGCGCTGGCCCTCGCGAGAAGCGCTGCCACGAACCCGGCGGAGTCACGCTCGAGTGCGCCGGAGCCAGCGATCGGTGTTGGGACGTTGCCGCGGGCGGGACTGCGCCGGCTGGTGGCGCTGGCGGCCGCAGTGTCCGGGTTCGGTTCGCTGGCAGCGGAAGTCGCATGGACGCGCCTCCTCGTGTTTGGTCTGGGAAGCACAACGTACGCGTTTGCCACGATGCTCACCGTGTTTCTTGGCGGGCTGGCGCTCGGGAGCTGGGGGGCCACCCTTGCGGCTCGCGTCGTTCGGCGGCCGGCGAGGGCTCTTGGGCTGGTTCAGGGGCTGGTCGGAATTGTGGGAGTGGTCTCGCTGCTCGCGTACGTTCGCTTCGCGGAACACGTCGCGACGGCGACACAACAGGCCATCGAGACCTCGTGGATCACAGCCACCGCGATCGGTTTTGGGGCTGCGGCCGGCGCGCTCCTGCCTGCGACGGTGGTGATGGGAGCCGCCTTTCCTTTCGCGTGTGCCGCGTATGCCGGCACGCGCGCACCGCTTGGCGCCGCAGTAGGTCGTGTGTACGCCGCCAACACGTGTGGTGCGATCGGGGGGGCGTTGGCGGCGGCGTTCCTGTTCATCCCCACGCGCGGAATTCAGGAGACCATCGTGCTCCTCGCGGCTGGGAACCTGCTGATGGCCGCGGTGCTGGTGACAGCCGACGGTGGGGCGGCGGGCCTCCGGCTCGGGATCCCGGCGGCGTTGATGTCACTCGCGCTCCCGCTGGCCCGGCCGATTCAGAAACCCCTCCACCAACCCGACGTCGGGAGTCGTCTCCTGTTCTACCGTGAAGGACGACTGTCGACCGTGAGCGTTGCCGAGAATGCGGGTGGCTTCAAGACGCTGCACATTGACAAGATTCCGGTGGCCGGCACCGACGCAGTGATGATGACCGACCAGAAGAGCCTCGCTCATGTGCCGATGTTGCTGCACCCTCGGGCACGGCGTGCGCTGACGGTCGGGTTTGGCTCGGGCGGCGCCTCATGGTCCTTCACGACGTATTCCCGCCTGCGGCAGGTCGATTGCGTCGAGATAGATCCGACTGTTCTGGAGGCAGCCGGCCATTTTCGGGAGAGTCATCATGATGTCTTCAGGAATCCGAAATTTCAGCTCATCCTCGATGATGCCCGCAGTTTCCTTCGACGCACGAGTCGCACCTACGACATCATCTCGACCGACTGCACCGATCTCCGTTACAAGAGCAACGCGTCCCTCTACACGCGCGAGTACTTTCAGCTCTGTCAACGGCGGCTGAACCCGGGAGGGCTCACCGTGGTGTGGCTGCCGTTGGGAGGATTGTCGACCGACGACCTCCGCGTGGCAATCGCCACCTTCCGGGAGGTCTTTCCGAGTATGAGCCTGTGGTACATGAACAACGTGCCGGCCCACTATGTACTGTTGGTCGGGTCTGACCGTGATGTCCCGATCGACATTGCGAGTGTGCGCAAACAGCTCACCGAGAAGGAGGTGGCCCAGGATCTGGCTGAGATCGGCGTCGCCGATTCGTGGAAGATTGTGAGCGGCTTTCTCTTTGGCGCAGACGCCGCTGCGCGCTTCGCCGAGGGCGCCCCGATCAACACGGACTCTCGCCCGATTCTCGAATTCTCGGTGCCACGCAGGGGCTTCAGTGGATTCACGATCAGTCGTAACCTGCTCGCCCTGCTTCGCGAGCGGCATCCGCCGTCCATGCGGACGGCGAGCGAGCGTGACCGGGTCGCGTTTGACGCGTATTGGCGAGCCGCCGATCGGTTGATCCGCGGTCATGCGATCTTTCAACGGGGGAATCACGACTATCGAACGACGATTGCGTACTATCGCGCAGCAGAAGCGATCAATGCGGGCGATCGGCAGATCGGCCGTTTGATCGGCGACGTCCGTGCGACCGAGGTCTCGTGGGGGCGGTTGCTCGAAGGCCGGCTGAAGGAACACCCTACCGACGTGTCCGCGCACAATCGCCTCGGCCTGGTCAAGTTGTCGCAGGGAGACACGGGCGCCGCGTTGCGTGAGTTCGAGGATGCGGCCCGTCTCGATCCACGGAATTGGGAGCCCCCGTTCAATCAGGGGCTTGCATTTGAGGAAATGGGAGCCCTCGAACAGGCACAAGAGGCCTACCGGCTTGCTGTTGCAATGAATCCTGGCGCCGGAATCGCGCACACCAATCTCGGGCTGCTTTTCCTCCAACGTGGCCAGGGAGTCCAAGCCGTGGCGTCCTTGCACCGGGCGGCCGAATTGGAGCCTGAAAATGCGGACGCCGCATACAACCTGGGTGTTGCCTACGGACGCACGGGCCGCGCGGCCGAGGGGGAGGCGGCGTACGTCCGCGCCCTCCGGCTCGATCCCACTCATGTCGGAAGTCTCGTGAACCTGGGATCAATCTACCTCGCCCAACGAAATCACAGCGCAGCGCTGGCGGCCTTTGACCGCGCGCTCCGAGCGGACCCGAGGCACGCGGCCGCCCACTACAACCGCGGCCTCGTCCTCGACCTGGCTGGCCAAGACGACGAGGCTGAAGCCGCGTATCAACAGGCTCTCGAGTTCAGACCGGGGTATCCGCAGGCGCTGAACAACCTCGGGTTGCTTGCCGAGAAACGCGGATGGCGGGACCGGGCCGTCGAGTACTATCGCCGTGCCCTGGCAGCGGAAGGGACCTACGCGGAGGCGCACATCAATCTCGCACTCGCCCTGCTTGGCGCCGGTCGCCACGATGACGAGGCCCGCGCGCACGCTGAGCGAGCCGTCGAACTGCGACCAGATCTGGCGGCGGCCCATGCCGGACTGGGTGCTACGCGCTGGAAGATCGGCGATCGTGCCGGGGCTATCACTGCGCTCGAACAGGCCCTCGCCATCGATCCGACCTTGGAAGCGGCGCGGCGGCTGCTGGCCGCTGCACGCGCCCGTCAGTGATTCACATGTTTGTCACCACCGCAACGGCTTCGTTTCAAACCCGCAGCGAGCTGGAGATCGAGCTCGCCGAGCGTGTCACCAGAGCGATCCCCGGCGCCGAGATGCGGTCCGGCCTCGCGTCGGAGGCGAACGCGGCGCGCGCACGCCGCTATTACGAGTGGATGCTCGCCGCGCACACCGACTGCGAGATCGAAGAGCTAATCGCCGCGAGTCCTCTATGAAGATCGAATCCATTACCGCGCGCGAGCTGCACATGCGCCTGAGGGCGCCGTTCGAGACCAGCTTCGGCACGACATGGCATCGCCGCATTCTGCTGGTTGAGATCCGGTCTGGCGGGCTGCGGGGGTGGGGGGAAATCACGGCGCCGGAATCGCCGTTCTACAACGGCGAGACTACCGACACAGCCTGGTCCGTGCTGACGGACTTCATCGTTCCGATGATCCACGAGCGCGATTCGCGGCCACGAGATGGCCCTGGCCGGAGTCGAGAACGCCGCCTGGGATCTGCAGTCGCAGATGGAACGCATGCCTTTGTACCGCCTGCTCGGCGGAGCCCAGGATGAGATCGGCTGCGGCGTGTCGCTCGGGATTCAAGAGCAGCCGGAGGCCCTGCTGGCGAACATCGACCGGGAGCTGGCAGCCGGGTACCAGCGCATCAAGGTCAAGATCAAGCCCGGCAAAGATATCGAGGTGCTCGAAGGCATCCGGCGCCGCTACCCATCCATCAAGCTGATGGCCGACGCCAACTCGGCCTACACGCTGGCCGACGCCGAGCTGATACAGCAGATGGATCGATTCGATCTGATGATGATCGAGCAGCCGCTGCAGTGGGACGACATCGTCGATCATGCCACCCTCCAGTCCAGGCTCCACACGCCCTTATGCCTGGACGAGTCCATTCACAACGCGCATCAAGCGGGAGCCGCGATCGGCCTTCGGGCATGCCGCGTCATCAACATCAAGCTCGGTCGCGTCGGCGGACACCATGAGGCGAGGCGGGTGCACGACAACTGTGTGCGGAACCAGGTCCCCGTCTGGTGCGGCGGCATGCTGGAGTCTGGCGTGGGCCGCGCCCACAACATCGCGATGTCCACACTGCCCGGCTTCTCGTTGCCGGGAGACATCTCGGCGAGCCACCGGTACTGGGAGGAAGACATCATCGATCCGCCGGTGGAAGTGTCATCGCGCGGCACGATCCGCGTGCCCGACACGCCCGGGCTCGGGTACGCGGTGCGCCTCGACCGCGTCGATGCCCTGACCGTGCGCCGGAAGGAGTGGACCGACACGCTGTCGCTCGCGACGACCGGCACGGCGGCGACCTCATGAGCCGTCCTGCTGCGGACCTGCAGCGGGTTCTGGGAGTGTGGGACCTGGTCCTGCTGGTGATGGGGACGGTGATCGGGTCCGGGATCTTTCTTGTGCCGGGCGCCATCCTCCAGCCGCTCGGCAATTCCATCACGCTGGCAGCAGCCGTGTGGCTGACCGGCGGCGTGCTCTCACTTCTCGGCGCTCTGACGTATGGAGAGCTGAGCGCCATGAAGCCCCAGACCGGCGGCCTGTACGTGTACATCCGGGACTGTTACGGTCCGTTCCTCGCGTTCCTGTTCGGTTGGACGTTGTTCTTCGTCATCAGTTCAGGATCCGCAGCCACGCTGGCCGTCGCGTTCAGCAACTACCTGGGTGAGCTGGTCGAGCTCACTCCGTGGGGGAGGAAACTGGTCTCCGTCGCGATCCTCGGCGTGATTGGCATCGTCAACGTACGGGGGACGCGGCAGAGCGCGAACCTTCAGAACGTGACGACAGGAATCAAGGTTGCGGGCATCCTCGCGATGAGCGCCGCGCTGCTGTGGTTCGGAAGCCATTCGATATTGCCCGCCGCGACGCTTTCGTTGTCCGGCACGGGATCGCTCGCCTCGGGCTTTGGCGTCGCCATGATCAGCGTGCTCTGGGCCTACGAAGGCTGGCAGTACGCCACCTACAGCGCCGGTGAGGCCGTGAACCCGCAGCGCAATTTTCCTATCGCGTTTCTCGCCGGTTCAGCGGCGCTGATCGTGATCTATCTGGTCGCCAATGCCGGCTACGTCGCGGCGCTTGGAGCGGATGGCGTCGCACGCTCGAACCGCGTGGCGGCGACCGCGCTGGCCACGGTCATCAATCCGGCTGTCGCCAGGCTCGTCACGATCGTGATCCTCATATCGATGTTCAGCGCGGCGAATTCCGTGATTCTCACGGCGCCGCGCGTGTGTTTTGCCATGGCACGGGATCACCTGTTCTTCAAGTCCTTCGCCGAGGTGCATCCCAGGTTCGGGACGCCGGCGTATGCCGTGGCAGGCGCAGCGGGGTGGGCGGCAGTGCTTGCCGTGAGCGGCACCTTCGAGCAACTACTCACGTACGTCGTGTTCGTCGGCTGGATCTTCTATGCGCTTGCCGCAGCCAGCGTATTCATCTACCGGAAGCGCATGCCGCACGCCGAGCGTCCTTACCGCGTGCCCGGGTACCCGTTGACCCCGCTCGCCTTCATCCTCGCGGCGATTGCACTGGTGCTCAACACCATCGTCAGCCAGCCTGGCCGGGCGGCCGTGGGACTCGGGCTCGCGCTGGCCGGCGCTCCGGTGTACCTGATTTGGAGAGGGAGGACGCGCGCAGAGCCCGCGGAAGGCGGGATCGAGTGACCGCCGGAATGTCAGAACAGCAAGGACGAACTTCAAGCGGACCGCGTTCGGAGCGTTCGCCAACAGCGCCGACCGGCGCGGCGATTTCTGAGCCGCAGGGCCGCCTCTTCACCGCAGAAACCGCGGAAGACGCAGAACCCACGTTGGGGTTCGCACTCTATGCCAGGCAAAACGTTGACGTGGAGTTCCCGCTGATCCGAAGGGGACGATTAAATCTCCAGCAGAGTCCCCGTATGCGGGTGTAGTATCACGCCGATTCCGGCGCTAGGGGGAATCTCTCGTTTCAAGGTCCGATTATCGGGTGGTCTAACGTTCAATGCGGACGAACGCCCTTCGTGCGATCAATTCGGTCGCGTTAGCGATCGGCCGCTTCTCGAGCGTCGAGGACATGCTCGACTACGCGCTCGAGAAGGTCTTGGAGGTCGTCGGAACCGAGGCTGGCAGCGTCTACCTCTTGGATGAGGCGCGCGGCGAACTGAAGCTGGGGGTCCATCGCGGGCTCTCTGACGAAGCCTCTCGCGATTTCGATCACCTGAAGCTCGGCGAGGGGCTGTCGGGTCGCGTCGTCCTCACAGGGGAGCCGATCGTGCTTCGTAACCTGAAGGACGATCCGAGGCTGACCCGAATGGCTGCAAGGGCCGAGCAGTTTCAGGCGTTCGCGTCAGTGCCGCTGCGGTCGAATTTCAAGACCTACGGCACGTTGAACGTCCACAGCCGGGCCGACCGGGCGTTCTCCGAGGAGGAGGTCCAACTCCTGACGTCGATGGCGTCGCAAATAGGCCTCGCGGTCGCCAATACGAGGCTTTTTTTCGAGTTGCGCGCTTCCGAGCGGAAGTTCCGGCGACTGGTTGAAAACGCGGAGGACCTGATTTACCTCGCCGATCCAGACGGCCGGATCGCCTACGCAAATCCGGCGTTCGAGCGGCTCCTCGGCCACAGCTCGCGCGACGTTCACGCGGGTCGGTTGACAATCCTGTCGCTGATCCATCCCGACGACCGCGAGGAGGTGGCCAGCTGCCTTCCCCATATGCTGTCAGGCGAGGTTCTCCGGGCGCTCGAGTTCCGGATGGTTCACGCCGACGGCGCACGGGTGAGGTGGTTCTCGCAGACCACCGTCCCGCTGCGCGACGAATCTGGCGGCGTGACCGGCGTCCAATGCGTCGCACACGACATCACGGAGCGCCGGCAGTTCAGGGAACAGATCGCGCGGGCCGAGCGGATGGCCGATCTTGGCCGCATGGCCGCCAGCATCGCCCACGAGATCCGCAATCCCCTCGGCGCTATCGTCAACTCCATCAACGTCCTTCGAAGGTCAGGTGCGGCGGCTGCCGACCAACGCCTGCTCGACATCGTCAGCGAAGAAGCCGACCGGTTGAACACGATCATCGGCGAGTTCCTGATGTTCGCCCGTCCACCCGCGCGGGCGGCGGTACCTTGCGAGGTCGCAACACTTGTGGAGAGCACGGTTGAGCTGTTCCAGCGTGCGCGGAAAGGCATCGATCGGCTGGAAGTTCGGGTACGATGCAGCGCGGACTGTCCCGCGATCATGGTCGATCCAAGACAGATGAGGGAAGTGCTCTGGAACCTGCTGGCCAACGCTGCCGAGGCGACGTCCTGGACAGGCACCATAGACGTCGATGCTCAGCCGGCCGATGGCGGTCAGATGGTGGCCGTGTCCGTCACGGACAACGGACCCGGGGTGGCCGACGTCGCGGCGATCTTCGAGCCGTTCTACACGACCAAGCCGCACGGAACCGGACTGGGCCTGGCCGTTGTCTCGAGAATCGTCCGCGAGCACGGAGGCGCCATTCGGGTCGCGAATGTGCGAGGCCTGGGTGCGCGATTCACGATCGATCTGCCATCCGCGGTGACCGGCTCTGAGGGGGCCTGAGTGATGGCCAGGGTTCTTGTCGTCGACGACCAGTTGAACATGCGCCGCTCAATCGCCATCGGCCTGGAGCAGGATGGCCATCGGGTTCATGAGGCGTCCAGCGCGGCCGAGGCATTGGGTCTCCTCGCGAAGGCGGAAGTGGACGTCGTCGTCACCGACGTCCGGATGACCGGCGAGGAAGATGGCGCAACGCTGCTTCGCTCCATCAAGTCTCAAGACGCCGAGATCGAGNNNNCGAGGTCGTACTGGTGACGGCGTTCGGCACGATCGACGCCGCTGTCGAAGCGATCAAGGCGGGAGCCTATGACTATCTGACCAAACCCTTCGATCTGGACCGCCTGCTCATTGCCGTGCGGCGCGCGGCCGAGCGGCGGGCGCTTGGTCGCGAGATCAGACAACTGCGCGCTCAGGTGGGCGGAGGCGATCGCATCGTCGCGGAGAGCCGGGCGATGCAGGCCGTGCTGCAGAGAGTCAGCCAGCTTGCCCGTACCGACAGCACTGTGGTCATCACCGGAGAAAGCGGCACCGGCAAAGAGCTCGTGGCACGGGCCATCCACGAGCAGAGTCCACGCCGAACGGCCAAGTTCGTGCCGATCAATTGCGGCGCGATTCCCGAGACGATGCTCGAGAGCGAGTTGTTCGGCCATCGGAAGGGCGCGTTTACGGGCGCCATTGTCGACAAAAAGGGGCTTGTCGAGGAGGCGCACTCGGGCGTGCTGTTCCTTGACGAAGTCGGCGAGATGCCGTTATCGATGCAGGTCAGATTGCTCAGGTTCCTGCAGGGGGGCGAGGTTCGTCGCATCGGCGACACCGCGACCAGACAGGTGGACGTCCGGCTGCTGCTCGCCACGCACCGTTCGCTGGAAGAAGAGGTCTCCCGAGGCCGGTTTCGCCAGGACTTCTTCTATCGCATCAACGTAGTAGGGCTGCATATTCCACCCCTGCGCGAGCGACCGGAGGACATTGAGCCGCTTGCCGAACACTTCGTCGCACGTCTGGCCGCCAGGTTGCGACGACCCCCATGCGAATTCTCAGCAGGTGCCATGGCGCTCCTGAAGGCGTACGACTGGCCGGGCAACGTGCGGGAACTGGAAAACGCAATCGAGCGGGCTTTGAATATGGCTTCTGGAAAGGAGATTGCCGACGCCGACCTTCCTGCCGCCGTCACCGTCGGAGCTTCGGCCTCGCACGGCGTGCAACCGTTCGAGGAGGCAAACGAGCGCGAACGGCTAGTCTCGGTGCTCGAACAGTGCCGCTGGAACCAGAGTCGCGCAGCCGAAACGCTCGGCATGAGTCGCACGACGCTGTGGCGGAAGCTGAGGGAATACCGGATTCAAGCCTGACGATCCCGGATTCTCGGCCCACGTGGTGGGTGGAGGGTCCGCGCTCCTCCCAAGCCGCGCGAGAGGATCGTGCCGGGAATAGGTGTTGCACGGCACGCGCTGCGCTCGCCAGGGTGCGGCGTGCATGAACGACCAACTGGGTACGCACATCCTCGTTGTTGACGACCATCGAAACACGCGCCACTCGCTCGCGATTGGTCTCGAAGATCACGGGTTTGCCGTTGACACAGCGGCCACTGCCGCTGAAGCCTGGCTGCTGACGGAGCGCAGACCCTACGACTGGGTCGTCTGCGACGTCAAGATGCCGGATGTCAACGGCTTCGAACTGGTGCAGCGAATCCGGCGGCGTTGGCCCGCCATCGGCCTCGTATTGATGACTGCATCGCTGCTGACGGAAGCGGACCATGCCCGTGCCTTCGCGCTCGACGCGGCCCTGCTCGTCAAGCCGGTCCTGCTGGCGACGCTCCTGGATCTGTTTGCCCGTCGGCGGTCAGGCGCTTGAACGCCTCGTCCAGGCTGGCGTCGACGTGGTTACGCTGTAACCGTTTGTTGAAACAAATCGTCCAAGCGCGGGCGTCGCAGCCGGGAGGCCGACGTGAGACTGATATGCCGCTGCTGCCGCCTTCTCCTCCTGCTGTGGCTTGCGGCGCCGGCAGCGGCCTCGGCCGACAGGATCACCGTCCACGCGGTTCGCGCCCGAGGACCTATATTCCTCGACGGGAGGTTGGACGAGGCGGCTTGGCAGGACGCGCCGGTCTTTTCCGAGTTCGTTCAGCAGGTGCCCCGGCCAGGGGCTCCAGGAACGGAGCGGACAGAGGTTCGGATCGTCTTCGACGACGACGCACTGTACGTGGGCGTCCGCGCGTTTCAGGAGCCAGGCGTGAGGATCGTGGCGAACGAGCTGCGGCGAGATGCCGGCCGCATGCACGAACGGAACGACACATTCACGATCGCACTCGACACGTTTTTCGACGGGCGGAACGGATACATCTTTTACTTCAACCCCTACGGCGCGGTGGCGGATTGGGCCTGCTGGGACGAGGGCCGAGTGTGGTCGCAGGACTGGGACACCGTGTGGAATGTCAGGACCACAATCGAATCGTCGGGATGGACAGCCGAAGTCCGGCTGCCCTTTCGCAGCCTTCGATTCGAAACGCAGGGGCCCCAGCGATGGGGCATCAACTTCCGCCGCATCGTCCTGGCGAAGAACGAGTGGGTTTACGCCACGCCGATTCCGCCTGAATGGGCTGGACAGGGCATAGGGAAGTTCTCGTCCGAGGCGGTGCTCGAAGGACTGGAGATCGGCCGCCGCAGCTTGAACCTCGAGCTGCATCCGTACGTGCTCGGTGGTGCCGTGCAACTGCGGTGCGAGACGGGCGATTGCCCGACCGAAGTACGCCGCGATCAGGGCATCGACGCGAAGTACGGCCTGACGCCAAACCTCACGCTGGACCTGACCTATAACACCGACTTTTCCCAGATCGAGGCGGACGAACAGCAGGTCAATTTCACCAGGTTCAGCCTCTTCTTTCCTGAAAAGCGACAGTTCTTCCTGGAGGGGAAGGGCATTTTCGACTTCGGGGTGGCCCAGAACCCGTCCGAGTCCGGCGACTATCGGTTGCTGCCTTTCTTCAGCCGGCGCGTGGGTCTCGAAGGGAATGAGCCGGTCCCCATCGTGGGAGGTACCCGCCTGACCGGCAAGGCGGGCAGCTACTCCGTTGGCGCGCTGGCGATCAGGACCGGCGAGGACGGCCAGACGCCCGCGGCGACCTACAGCGTCGTGCGTCTGAAACGTGACGTGCTCGGCCGCTCGAGCCTCGGCTTCATCGCCGTGGACAGACGCGAGGCATCCGGGGCGAACGATGCGATCGGCGCGGACGCGCTTTTCGCGTTCGGCAGCCGGGCGCGGATCGAGGGGTTGATGGCGAGGGCGTGGACGGCCACGCTTGCAGAGGACAGCTGGGCGGGCCGACTCCACGCGGTCAACGAGAACGACCGCTACGCGATGGAGATCGACTACCTGAGAGTCGGGCGGAACTTCGATCCTCAGGCGGGCTTCGTTCGCCGACGCGACATCGATCGGTGGTTCGGCAGGGTGCAGGCGAGTCCGAGGATCGGCCACGGCCCGGTCCGCAAGGCGTACGGCGCCCTCAGCCTGGATTACGTGCGCGACGGCGCAGCACGCCTGGAGAGCCGGGACCTGCTTGCGCTGTTCAAGCTCGAATTCCACTCGGCTGACGTCGTGCAGGTCACGGCCGGCCGGCGCATCGACTCACCACGCGCGTCCTTTCGCGTCGGCCGCGGACTACAGGTTGCCCCAGGGTCGTACGCGTTCAACGAGTACATCGCCAGCTGGGACACGGCGAAAAGCCGTCGTCTTGCGGGCCGCATCCAGTACCGCGATGGCGGATACTACGACGGCCGGCGGCGCGAGCTGTCCGCCAGCGCCACCCTCAAAGGCGACCGGCATTTCTACGCCGACGTGAACTATCAGGTCAACGACGTCCGGCTCGCGTTTGCGCGCGCCGTGGCGCATCTGCTGGGCGTGCGTCTCAACTACTCGGCAACGGCGCAGCTATACGGCGCCGCTTTGGTCCAGTGGAACAACAGCACCGGCGAGCTCGATATCAACGCTCGGCTGGGCTGGCGCTACCGCCCGGGCAGCAGTCTGTACGTCGTCTACAGCCGGACGAGCGAGACTCTTGAAATGCCGCGAGGCCTGCGGTCACAAAGCCTCCTCGTGAAGTTCACGCCGTTGATCCAGTTTTGAAGACTGTCTGGCTGGCGTCCCTGCGCTGCGAGTGAGTGACCGCGCGGGCGCAACTAGAGCCGGCGTGCAACAGTTTGTCGAAACAGTCTGTTTCGCCATGAGGGTCTGCGCCAGGCAGCGGACGCGATCCGTCATTCCGTTTTGCGGCCGGCGCAGCGCCTCGTCGCTCCGACGCTGCTGGAAAGCCGCTTGCAATCCGGGGGTCTCGAAACGTATGGACCTGTCCAGGCGCGGATTTCTGAGGCTCTGTGGCTCGTCGGCGGTTGTGCTCGGAGCACCCTATGCGTGTCGCTCTTCGAGCCCTTCCCCAACGGCGGCGGCCGATGCCTGGCCCGACACCGTGGAAGGCCGGCGTGCCTTTGCGTCAATCGCCCTGGACGTGGCAAAGCGCCGCGGCGCCGCCTTTGCCGACGTGCGCATCGTACGCCGCATCAATCAGATGCTGGTTGCGAAAAACGACCAGGTGATTGGGGTGGGCGAGCGTGTCTATGGCGCGTGGCCGAACCGCGTCGGCGAGAAACAGGACGTCGGGTTCAACGTTCGCGTGCTCAAGAACGGCGCGTGGGGATTTGCGGCAAGCCCGGTGTTCATGGAGGACGAGTGCCGCGCCGTGGCCGATATGGCCTGCGATCTCGCCGAGCTGAGTGCGCGGACCATGCCGGCCCGCATTACGCTCGTCGCGGAGCCGGCCTACGTCGACACGTACGTCACGCCACACGAGGAAGATCCCTTTGCGGTCCCGCTCGACGAGAAACTCTCCCTGTTGCTCCGGATTAACGAGCGCCTGCGGAGCGAAGCGCGCATCGATCGCGCGTACTCCTGGCTGGATTTCTGGGACGACAGGAAGTATTACGCCAACTCAGACGGCTCCTCGATCGACCAGCGCATCGTCCGTTCGGATGGTTCGTACATGGCGCGAGCGCTCGTCAACGGCGTGCGCGCGCAACGGCGGTTCTTCCTGAACCCGCTGAATATCGGCTACGAGTACATTCGACGCTCGAGGCTCCTGGACGAGGCAGATCGAATCGCCGCAGAGGCCGTCGAGAAGGCGACGGCGGCACGGCTGTCGGGCGAGAAGCGGACCACGGTAATCATGGATCCGCAGAACATCTGTCTACTGGAGCACGAGTCGATCGGGCATCCGACGGAATTGAATCGAACCCTGCTCGTCGAAACCAACTTCGCCGGCTCGACGTTCCTGAGTCCCGCCGATCTTGGACGTTATCGCTACGGCCCGAAGATCATGAACGTCGTCGCAGACCGGAGCCGGCCAACGCTACGCGCCACGTGCGGCTACGACGACGAGGGGGTCAAGACGCAACAGTGGGACATCATTCGCGAGGGCGTGCTCGTCGGATTTCAGACCACGCGAGACTTTGCCGGATACCTCAACGAGCCGCGGAGCCGCGGCTGCTGTCTCACCGAGTCCTGGGACCGCGTTCCTCAGGCGCGCATTCCGAATCTGGGGCTCGAGGGCGGCGGCGACGACGCCCCCAGCCCGGACCAGCTCATTGCGGACACGAAGGACGGTCTCCTCTTTTCCGGTTTCGCCATCTTTATCGTCCAGGATCATCAGCGCCGGAATCATACGTACACGGCAGACGCGGTCTGGGAAATCAAGAACGGCAAGAAAGGCCGCATGCTGCGTGACGTGTACTACCAGGGCGACAACCCTCGCGAGATCTGGCAGGCGATGGATGCGGTGACGAACCGTGCGTCCTGGGAGCCGGCTGCTCTAGACTCCGACGACATCGGCCAGCCCACCCAGCGCAATCACAACTCGCACGGAGCGCCCTGGGCGCGCTTCCGCAACATGAAAGTGGGAGGCCCGACGATATGAGCCTCTCGGAAAGCGACGTCCGGGACGTCTTCAAGACGGCTTTCGGCGCCGCGACGGCGAACGACGTCGAGCTGTCGATGGCGTGGTACAACGAACAGAATCGGGAAATCGTCTGCGGTGTGACGAATGTCATCCGCTTTTCGAACAACTACATTCGTGACCACACACACGTCCGCCCCTGTTATCCGCTGACGGTCAAAGTAGCCTTCGGCAATCGCGAAGCGCTGGCGATCACCAATCGGCTGGACCGCAACTCGATTGTCGACGCCGTACGCCGCGCCGAGGCGGTTGCCCGTGCCGCGAGACCGACGACCGACCATCGCCCCGTTCTGGGACCTCAGAAGTATCCCGTCATTGCGGGATACGACGCCCGCACCGCCGGCCTCACGGCGGAAGAGCGGTACCAGCACGTCGCAGTTGTGCTCGATCGGCTCCAGCGCGAAAAGCTGAACGGCTCCGGCTACTTCCACGTGGACGACACGCTGGAGGCGCACGTGACCAGCGCCGGGTTGTGGTTCTACCGGCGTGCGACCAAGACGGGCTATACCGTGACGGTGCGTTCGGACAGCACGACAGGCCGCGAATCGAGTCGCATCGGATCAGGCTGGGCGGGAATCGGTGACATGCGCCGCGTGGACGACGTCGACATTGAGAGCTTGACCGCGATCGCAATCGACAAAGCACGACGCTCGATGAACCCGCAGCCCTTCGAGATGGGTGCCTACACGGTCATCCTGGAGCCGGCTGTGACGGCCGGCTTCGTGCGGCAGCTGCTCGGGCTCATCAGCGGCAGCTCGGTGGCGGTCGACCAGTGGGGTGCGCCCGGCCGCGTCGGCGAGAAGCGCGCGAGCGAGAGGCTCACGGTCCGAAGCAAGCCGGATCATCCGCTCATCATGGCGAGTCCCTACGGACACCGCGGCCATCCCGCACGAGAGGCGATTTGGATCGAGAAGGGAATCGTCCGCAACCTGCCGGGCGGCGAGGCCGGACCGGCCGAGCACCTGGTGGTCGACGGCAGCTCGCGGCCGATCGAGGCCCTGGTCGCCGATCTGAAGCGTGGCGTTCTGGTGACGCAGGCCGGTGGATCACTGCGAGATCTCGCAGCCGGCTACGTCAACGGCGTGACCAAGAACGGACTGTTCCTGATCGAGAACGGAAAGGTGACCACTCCGCTGAAAAACGCGTGGTACCGGGTGCGGATAGAGGACGTCCTCGGCCAGATCGAGGACATTTCGAAGCCTTATAAGACGGCTCTCTTTGGCTCGGAGGGCCTCGACGGGAATGTCATGCCGGCAATCCGTGTCGCAAACTTCAGTTTCTATCGGCCGTCGGATGCGGTCTGACCCACTCGGAGGATCGGTCCATGAGGCGAACTCTGCGATCCACTCCACAGGTGCTCGTCATCGCCACGCTGGCCTGCCTTTCCGCGGGAGTGGTTGCTGATGGTCAGGCGCCGCGCACGCCGACGCCGTCAAACGTGGTGTACGACCCGCTCCTCTACCAGGCTCTCCGCTACAGGATGATCGGGCCCCACCGGGGATCCCGTTCGACAGCCGTCGCCGGAGTGCCCAGCCAGCGGGAGACGTTCTACATGGCGCCAGCCGCAGGTGGTGTCTGGAAGACCACCGATGGTGGCGAAACATGGGTGAACGTGTCAGACGAGTATTTCAAAGCCGGATCGGTCGGTGCGATTGCCGTCGCGGATTCCGATCACAACGTGGTGTATGTCGGCACCGGCTCCGCCTGCATCCGTGGAAACGTATCGCCGGGCATCGGGATGTATAAGTCGACCGACGCGGGCCGGAGCTGGCAACACATCGGCCTGGATGATGCCGGCCAGATCGCCCGGGTCCGCGTCCATCCATCGAACGCAGACGTGGCGTATGTGGCGGCGCTGGGTCACGCGTTCGGTCCCAACAAGGAGCGCGGCGTCTTTCGCACGAAGGACGGTGGCAAGACGTGGGAGAAGCTCCTGTTCGTCAACGAGCGCACCGGCGCCGTCGATCTCTCCATGGACGCCACCAACCCCCGCATCCTGTACGCCGCGATGTGGAGTGCCGAGCGCAAGCCCTGGACGTTCACTTCCGGCAGCGCCGATGGCGGCCTCTACAAGACGACCGACGGCGGCGACACCTGGACGCAGGTGAAGAACGGACTGCCGCAGGGAATCGTCGGCCGCATCGGGGTTGCCGTGTCGCCGGCGAATGCGAACCGGGTCTGGGCGATCGTCGAAGCGGAAGATGGTGGCGTATTCCGTTCAGAGGACGCGGGTGGCACCTGGCAGCGGGTGAACGATGACCGGGAGCTTCAGGCGCGCCCATGGTACTACATGCACATTTTCGCGGATCCCCGCGACGAGAACGCTGTCTACGTCGGCAGCAGCCACTTTATGAAATCCACCGATGGCGGGCGCTCGTTCGCGCCCATCGCGGTGCCGCACGGCGATCAGCACGATCTGTGGCTGAACCCCAATGATCCGAACGTAATGATAGAGGCAAACGACGGAGGCGCTCAGGTCTCCTTCAACGGAGGAAGGAGCTGGTCCACGCAGCTCAACCAGCCCACAGCGGAGATCTACCGCGTCGCTGTCGACAACCAGTTCCCGTATCGCGTCTATGGCTCCCAGCAGGACCAGTACGAGGCCATGTCGCTCCCAAGTCGCTCGGCGAACTTTGGCGCGAAGCTCCACCCGCAGAACTGGCACGGCGTCGGCGGGTTCGAAGGAGGTGACGTCGCCGTCAATCCCAAGGACCCGAATATCGTCTATTCCGGCGGCGTCGGCCGGCTCACCCGCTACGACCATCGCAGCCGGTACATCCAGGAAATCAAACCGTACCCTGAGATCGGCGGGACGGCCGCGAAGAACCTCCGGTATCGATACCAGTGGACGGCTCCCATCCGCGTGTCGCCGCACGACCCCAACGTGCTCTACACGACGTCTCAGGTCGTGCACAAGTCCACCGACGGCGGCTACAGTTTCCAGGTCATCAGTCCGGACCTGACGACCAACGACCCCAGCAAGCAGGGCTACTCCGGTGGCCCCATCACCCGGGACCAGACGACGGTCGAGATCTACTGCACGATCTTCGCCTTCGAGGAATCGCCTCACCAGCAAGGCCTCCTCTGGGCGGGGACCGACGACGGACTCGTGCACGTGTCGCGTGACGGCGGCGGTCGCTGGGAAAACGTGACGCCCAAGGGCATGCCGCAGTCAGCGACCGTCAACATGATCGAGCTTTCCCCACACGACCCTGGGCGTGCGTTCCTCGCAGTGCAACGGTACCGGATGGATGACTTCAAGCCATACATCTTCCGTACTACCGACTATGGGAAGACGTGGACGTTGCTGACCAGCGGGACGAATGGCATTCCCGCCAACCACTTTGTTCGGGCCGTGCGGGAGGACCCCGATCACAAGGGACTGCTGTACGCCGGCACGGAATTCGGGATGTACGTCTCGTTCGACGACGGTTCCCACTGGCAGTCGCTGCAGCTGAACCTGCCGGTTGTGCCCGTCACCGATCTGCGCGTCCATCGCAAGGACCTGGTCCTGGCGACCAACGGGCGATCGTTCTGGATCCTGGACGACCTGACACCGCTCCATCAGCTCAGCGATCGGCTGACGACGGCCCCCGCATATCTGTTCAGGCCGCGCGATGCCTATCGCGTGCAGACATCGGAGGAAGAAGCGAGCCAGGCGTACGTCGCCGGCACGGAGTACGTCAGCAATCTTCGGGACATGTTCGGCGTTGCCCGCATCGACCGGCATCGTCTCGGTACGGACGCGCCGGATGGGACAACCATCTACACGTATTTCGCCAAAGAGCCACAAGGTGACGTCACGCTCGAGATTCTGGACGGTGGCGGCAAGGTGGTCCGCAGCTTCCGAAGTGCCGACGCCGCGAAGGACGCGTCGTTGGTCGCCAGGCCGGAGTCCCCGTGGCTCAAGCCAGCCAGCACCTTCTGGAAGGCGGGATTGAACCGCTTCGTCTGGAACCTGCGCTATCCCGGCGTGCCCGGTAACGCGCTTGGCCCCAGGGCCCTGCCCGGTACCTACCAGGTGCGGGTGACTTCACGTGACTGGACTCAGATGCATTCCTTCCGTGTGCTTCCCGATCCGAGAACGAACGTGACCGACGCGGATCTTCAGCAGCAATTCACGCTGCTCCTGCAGATCCACGAGACGATCGGCACCGTTGCGCAGGCCGCCAGCGACCTCCGTGAGGTGCGCGGGCAAATTGCCGATCTGGTCGGACGGATGGCCCCGAGCGGGCACGGTCCGGAGGTGAAGAAGGCTGCCGATCCGCTTCTGGAGAAGTTGAGCTCCGTCGAGAACGTGCTCGTGCCGACCGACCGCGACCATCTGATGAAGAACCTCGACGCACCACCCAAGCTCATTGCCGAATACCGCGCGCTCTACGCATATGTCGCCAGTGCCGACGCGAAGCCGACCACCGGGGCGGCGGCGCGGTTCCACGACCTGAAGCTGCGGCTCACCGAGCAACTCACGGCGGCAGCCCAGGCTCTCGAGACCGATCTGCGGGCGTTCAACGCCATGCTCCGCGACCGGGGCATCCCATCGGTCATCGTCCCGAGCCGGCGCTCCGCCACGGTCACCAGCGAGCAACCATGAGCGCCGCAGCGCGGGATGCTTCTATCGACGAGGAGCGCAGATGCCAGAACGACCAGTGGGCCCAGCATCGACGGTGGCCGCGCTGCTTCTCGCGGCGGTCGTGGTTGTTACGGCGGCAGTACCGGGCCGGTCAGAGACGGCGATTAAGGGCGTGTGGGCTCTGGTTTCGGACACTGACACCGAGGCCGCCAGAGTAGTACGGGACGATCGCACGTGGACCGGGATCTGGATGTTCAGCGATCGCTACCACTGCCTCGCGCGCATGGAGAACGGCCGGAAGAGCATACCCAGCGAGGAACTCGCGAAGCTTCCGCCGGATGCGCAGCTGCGTTACTACGAGCAGCTCGTTCACTTTTCCTCCACAGCGGGGACCTACACCATTGAAGGCCCGACGCTTCGCCGCAAATGGCTGGTGAGCGTCACTCCCGACCTCGTCGGACAGGAGTCACTCGGGAACTACGCGATTGCAGGCGACCGCCTGACGGTCGATTTGCCCCGGCGTTCTCCGGAGGGTGGGCCGTCCACGCGCGTGGTCTACCGCCGGCTCGAGGGACCTGGCGAGCGACCGACGCCGATTACCGGCGTGTGGGGATTCGTATCGGAGACGGATGCAGCGACGGGAGCGGTCCGGCACGATCAGCAGGCCATTGACGCCATCTGGATGTTCACGGCGCGACATCACTGCGTCGCACGCATGCAGCGGAGCCGGCAGGGTCTGACCCGTGCGGAGCTGTCGCGGCGATCGGCCGTGGAGCAGGTGAAGCATTACGAGCAGTTGCTTCGCTACGCATCGACGGCCGGCGAGTACACGGTCGAAGGGCAGACGCTCAGGCGGCGGTGGCAGGTTGCGAACGGACCAGACCTGGTGGGGCAGGAATCGGTCGCCACGTATTCGGTCGAAGGAAATCGGCTCGTCGTGAACCTGCCAGCTCGTTTGCCTGCGCCGGGGCCAGGCGTGCGGTTGGTGTACCGGCGCCTGGAGTGATGTCGTCTTCCGCGATCAGGAGGAACCAATGAAGGGGCTTGTGATGATGGCACTCGCCGGAGTGCTCGGCGTCGCGGTAATGCCGGCCGCCGCGCAGCAGGCGGTCATCTATGGAACGGTTGCCGATGCAAGCAAGGCCGTGCTCCCCGGCGTCACGGTCACGGTGACAAATCAGGGAACCGGTTTGAAGCAGTCGGTGCCGACCAGCGATCGCGGCGATTACCGTATTGTCGGGCTGCCGCTCGGCGTGTACTCCGTCGTGGCCGAGCTCGTCGGCTTTACGACGATGACTAGAAAGGACATCGCGCTTGGTCTCGAGGCACAGGTGCGCGTGGACTTCACGCTGGAGCTCGCAAGCGTCCGTGAGGCCGTGGTCGTTGTCGGCGAGTCTCCCCTCGTCGAGATCGAGCGCAGCGAGGTGGGGGGGAACGTGACGGCCGAGCAGATCAAGACGCTGCCCGTGACGGGCCGGCAGTGGATCAACCTGGCCACGCTGATGCCGGGCACGGGCCAGGACGCGATCCGCGCGCAGTTCTACAACAGCGTCAACATCGGGGCCGGGATCAATTACTACTCGAATGGGTTCTACGTTGACAACGTCACCAACAACTGGCAGCAGCAGGGAGAGCCGCGGCAGGACTTCCCGCAGGACTCGATCGCGGAATTCCGCGTGCACTCCTTCAATGCGCCGCCCGTATACGGTTTCGCGCAGGGAGGGTACCTCAGCGCCGTCACGAAGAGCGGGACGAACGAGTTTCACGGCGACCTGTTCGAGTTCTACCGCGACAAGTCGCTCAACGCGAGGACGATCTTCCAGTCGGAGAAACCGAACTACCGCCGCCACCAGATGGGCGGGGCGCTCGGCGGTCCCGTCGTGCAGAACCGTGCCCAGTTCTTCGCGGCCTACGAGTACACCGATGAGTCCCAGTATTTCACGGTCAACACGCGGGGGATTTTTCCGGAATACGAGGGGACGTATCTCGCTCCGCAGTGGAACCACATGGCGGTCGGACGCTTCGACCAGACCGTGAGCGACCAGCACCGTCTCTTTGCGCGGTATGCCCTGCAGCGGAACCTGCTGTCGAACACCGGTTCGGGAGGCATCGCGGCGCCGAGCGCCGGGTCCAACTTCAGTGCGCCGCGGGACGCCGTCGTCGTGGGAGAAACCTGGGTCATCTCGAACCGCGCCGTCAACGAGTTCCGTTTTCAACGGGCTATGGCGACCTATATTGGCTGGCCGTCGGTGCCGGGCCTCAAGTGGACCAAGGCCGGGTCGTTCCCCCAGGAGCGCCTTGACTCGCTGCCGGACATCGTCACGCGGCCGAGTCTCCGGCTCGGAAACGCCAGTTCCTTTATCGGTCCCGAGCGGCGGTTCGAGATCAAGGACGATCTGACCTACACGATCGGCAGCCACGAGCTCGCGGTCGGTGTGGACCTGAACTGGATCCTGTGGACGCCGGACAACTTCGGCAGCAACCGGAGCTTCTCGTTTTCAACCGATGCGCCGTTCGACCCCAACAACCGGGCGACGTACCCTTTTAATTTCCAGCAGCGCCTGTCGCCGACGCACGATCGCGTTCCGAGCACGGAGCATTCCGCTTACGTGGGGGACACGTGGCGCCCGACCTCAACGCTCACTCTCAACGGCGGCCTGCGGTACGACGTCCAGACCGGCGTGTGGAACGAGGACCTGCTCGAACAGGAACAGCCGGAGGTGCGGCTCGTCGATCGCGTGCTTCGGCCGGCCGGCAAACTGGATCCCACGCTCTTTCCTTTCTACGACGGCAGCACGCGGGGAGACTGGAACAACTTCGGCCCGCGCATCGGCATGACGTGGGATGTCAGCGGAACGGGTCGCCAGGTCATTCGCGCTGCGTATGGGCTGTATTACAACCGGTATCGTGCGAACCCGCAGCGGGCGGAGCTTTCCCCCCTGCAGCGACTGGTGATCATCGCGAATCCAAACTATCCGGATCCGTACCAGGGTCGCGATCCGTACGTCCTCGCGGCCACGGTCAGGAATATCACTATTCAGGGAAATGCCAATCGCACGCCGCACACGCACCAGTTCAGCCTTGGAACCACGCGGCAGATCGGCTCGAACATGGCCGTCAGTGTGGATGGGACGGTCGCAAACGGGTACAAGCAGGCGACGACACGCGACCTCAACTACTTCGCCGACGCTGCGGCCCGGGCGGCGAGGCGCCGACCGAATGCCAACTTCGGCCAGGTGCAGGAGAACCGCACCGAGGGTCTGCTTCGGTATCGAGCCGTCGAGATGCGCGTCACCAGGCGAATGGCCGATCAGTGGCAATTCACAGGGTCGTACACCGTCGGCTACGCAAGAAATACGAACGAGGGGTTCCCGGCCGACCACTTCGATCCGGGTGCGGACTACGGGTGGGCGGATGCCGACCGGCGCCACAGGCTCACGCTGAGCGGCATCGTTCAGACGTTCTACGATGTGCAGTTCAGCAGCATTCTGAAATACCAAAGCAACCTCGCCGTCAACATCCTTGCGGGCCGCGATCTCAACGGCGACACCATCACCAACGATCGTCCGCCCGGGATCACACGCAATACCGGCTGTCGGGATCTCGATCTGGGAGCCGTCAACGAATACCGCCAGGCGAACAGGCTGGCCCCTGCGACGAGCTTCTTCTGTGGCGGGTACCTCACGCTGGATCTGCAGGCGTCGAAGACCTTTGAGTTCGGCGGGCAGCGGAGCCTGGAGCTGATCTTCCAGGTCTTCAACCTGACGAACCGCGCGAACTACCTGCCAGCGGTCGGAAACGCTCTGTCGCCACTGTTTGGCCAGTCCACCGCGGTGGCGAGCGGCAGACAGGGGGAGCTTGCGATCCGGCTCAACTTCTAGCTCTCGTCAACCGCGGAGAGAACACATGACATCTGGTGCCCGCCGGCGCTTGTGTGTAACCCTCGCGTTGCTCCTGGCATCGCTCGCCTCGCCTCAAACGCAGCCGCCCGACCCGGCTGCCGTCGATCTCGGGCAGGTCTTTGCGAAAGGACCATTCCTCCAGGATCAGAACGACGATGGCGTGATCGACGCCATCAGGGCACGGATCGTCGTCCCGTCGGCCGGCACCCCCGAGGACATCGCGGCAGGCGCCAACATCGCCGCTCGGCTCGGATTCGAGGCTGCGGCATTCACACCCGGCCTGGGCGCCTTCGACAGTGACACGAGGGCGGACCAGCAGCCGCTCATCCTGATCGGGCGTACCAACAGTCTTATCCAGCGGTTGATCTCGGAAAAGAAGCTGGACCTTGGAAATATCAAGCCCGGTCAAGGGACCGTGGCGTTCGTTCCCGCCGCCTTCGGCGGGAATGATGCCCTGGTCGTTGCCGGCGCCGATGACGCAGGCACGGCCGCCGCCGCCGCGGCCGCCTCGGCACGCCTTCCGTACCTGTGGCAGCTTCGAAGCGATTCACTGAAGTCTGTTCAGGAGGACCTGCGGCGCGTCCTGGCCGGCCGCGGCGTGCGCGTGGTGCGATCCGCTGCAACCCGCGTCGTGTACGACAAAGGCAAAGAACAGGTGAGCACGCTCGCATTGGACGTGGACGTGTCGCCGGGGTCGGAGGCCAGCGCCGCTACGGTGTTGGAGGAAATTGCGCGCGCTCACGTCGTCGGGCAGGCGGACTTTACCGATCGGCGGGCCGACGCGCTCAACTATCACAGCCTGGAAACGCTTGAAGTGCGGCTGTCGCGTGGCAGGACCGTCCGCATCGACCGGTTCGGCCCGCCGTACAGAAGCAGGTTTCCGCGCAACCCCTGGACCCCGCCGGTTGAGGCGTGGAGCCTGGCTTCGATCTTCACGACGTCCGGCATCCTGGGCGACTCACGTGGGGACGATCTCATCGCCGACGAGACCGAGACGGCGCTGATTGTGGGCGAAGGCGCAGGCCGCGCGGTCGGCGCGATCGATCTTGCCGCCCGTATTGCGCTCGAGAGCACGGGCGCGTCGCTGCCGCTCGCGCGGGTGGAGAGCGAGATCGCCGACCCATCGACGGTGCCCAACCCGATCGTGGTCGGGCCAGGCAAGCTCGCCGCGGTCCTGCCCTCCGTCGGCCTCAATGCTGGCGAAGGCAGCATTCGCATCGTGCCCAGGGCGTTCGGATCCTTCCCGGCCGTGCTCGTCACCGGCGCCGACGCCGCCGGCGTGAATGCGGCCGCCTTCTACTTCGCCCGCTCCGTTCCACATCTCTGGAAGCCGCGTCGCGGCGAGGTCACCTTCGCCGACATCGAGGACGAATTCCACGCTTTTCTCCGAGTTCGATCCTCCGCGGGCCAGGCCGCCGCCGGCGTCGCTGCGATTGAGGCGGCGGTTGGTTCCATCGAGGAGGAGGTCGAAACGATCGACGCGAAGGTCTACCTCGAGGAGGAAAGCCCCCAGGTCGCTGCATTCCTCGAATCGCTGCTGAAGAAGCGCTTCCAGGGGGCGCGTGTTGCTGCCTCGGCGCCGTCCCGCTACGGCCCCGTGACGATCTTCGAGGATTCGCCGGACCTGGGGTGGGAGGTGGACGAGCTTCGGCGGCGTTTCGCCGCTGAAGTGCTGCCCAAGATCGGAAGTGGGAGCAACGTGCGGCTCGAGGTCTTGCTCAGCGAAGGGCCGCAGATTCGGCGGGAGATCGAGGCGGAGCTTCGCCAGGCGGTGAAACAGGCGGGCGCCTCGGACGTGTCTGTCCGCGTTATCTGCGCCTACAAGCAGGGATTCAGCTGGCTCGCCGACTATGTCCTTCCCGCTCTGAAAACCAAGTCGGTGGACTCGATCGCGATACGGTTCCCGACCGCCAGACCCCCGGATCCATCGCAGCCCTGGTATGGCCTCCCGATTCGCTGGCTGCAGGAGCTGTTTCCGATCGACGAGATCCTCGCGCGCGAGCTCAAGATCGGCGTCGACGCCACCAGATTCCAGAAAGTCGACGACGGCCCGATCGTCTACCGGGTGGAGGCCAGGGATCGCGCGGGCCGGCCGGTGTACTCGGATGAGTTCTCGCCCCGCTTCGTCGAACGCGAGTACTTCCCGCAGAAGCCGACCGCCCGAATTCACTACACGACGGCCGGTCTCCTCGCGCGGGTGAACGGGCAGGTCGTGGCGGACTTCAACGTGCGGACCGACCCGGAGCGCTTCTGGGACTACTACCAGACGAGGGCGCTGCCCCGGATGATGGACTACGTCCGCGAATATACGGGCGGTCGCCTCGGGCCCGAGAACCAGCCTTTCTTCCGCGACCTGATCTTCGACATCACGATGAGCGAGCCGGACTTCAGGCTGGACGTGGACGAGGAGCGGATCTCATCGCTCGATTCCCTTCATGAGGACTTGATGTTCGACACGATCGACTTCTGGTCGATCTTCAGTGGCAACCGGCCGGGCAGCCGTGACGTGGCCCCCGGTCGGATCATGCCGATGATCCATCCGGTCCAGCCGGGCAGGGCGCCCCGCGTCGCGATCACGTTCAAGGGAAACAACGTGCCGACGCCGAGAGTGGTGCTCTCCTACAGGACTCGAGGCGGAGCCACCGAGCGGCGGACGATTCAGCTCACCGACGCGGGCGTCGGGCGGCCGAATGTGACGGCGGTGCGCGTCCGCGCAGGCGCTGACGGCGTCGCGAGCGTCACGGCGACGGTCGGCGCCGGCAGCTTCGAGCAGGCGTCTTCCGTCGCGCGTCGGGTTGAGGCCCTGACGCGCATTCAGACTGCGGGGGGAGTCGCAGGCGCGCTGGCCTACGCTGGCCTCGGCGAGCTCCACGTGGAGGTCGGTTCCGCGACGGCCACCGTCGTCCGGAGTATCCGCCCCACCGCCGGGCGCAAGCACGCCGCCTTACCTCTGAAGCCGGCGGGACCGGGGCAGCGGATCGTGACATGGGACCACGTGATCGGTCCCGCGGAACTCGAGGACGAGATCCTGCCGCGCTTCCGCAACTTCCCCGAGATCAATTCGTACGTGGCCGGCCGCACGTATCGCGGCCGCAACGTGTGGGCCATGGACGTGATGCTCCCGATCCAGTCCGAGATCTGGTCGCAGGCGAAAGCGACCGCGCTCAAGCCGGTGCTTCTGATTTCGACGCGGCAGCACTCGAACGAAGTGTCGGCCACCAGCGCGGCGCTCAGGCTTGCGGAACTGCTGGCAACCGACCCTGAGTATCGCAAGTACTTGAAGAGGATGAACATCGCCTACCACCCGATGGAGAACCCGGATGGGGCAGCCAATCATCAGGAGTTCTACAAGCTTCAGCCGACCTACATCCTCCACGCGGGGTACTGGAGCTCGGTTGCCCGCGACGTCGGCGCCTACGTGTGGGACGAAGACCCGTTGCTGCCTGAAGCTTTAGTGCGCCGGAAGCTTTACTACACGTGGCTGCCGGACATTTACATGAACCCCCACGGGTACCCCAGCCACGAATGGGTTCACCAGTTTGCCGGCTACAAGGTGCCCTGGTTCATGGCGTTCTGGATTCCGCGCGGATACCACATCAACCTGCATCACATAGACGATCCGAACTTTCCGGATCATAAGCCTGTCGGCCTGGAACTGCGCGAGCGGATCATCGAGGAAGTGCAGGGCGTTCCGGCGATTCGGGCCACAAACGAGCGGCTCGTGCACCGCTTCGAGAAGTATGCCAGGCGCTACGAGCCAGACCCGTTCCGCCTCGAGATCTACAAGGGCATGAACATCCTCTTCGATCACTCGTATTCGTTCGCCGTGGGAGGCCCCTTCAGCCGGGAGATCTACGTCAATTCCCTGTGGGGCCGGCCACGCGGTGACAGCGGCGATGGCGGCGGCGGCCGGGAGGGACGCAGTTTCCTGAGCCGGCACCCGGAGATCACGGTGCTGGACCTCGGGTGCGACATGCCCGACGAGACGGCTTCGCCCGAGTGGATGGAGAAGATGGCGGCCCGCGGTCAGTTCGGCTACCTGATGGCGAACGTCAAGCTCCTCCACGACAGCCGCTGGGAGGTCAAGCGTTTCGAGGAGGACTTCCGCGACGGCGTGCGGCTCTCGTTCTTCCGCCCGCGTCCGGTCAAAGCAGCGCGCGGCGGGCCCAGACCGGCGACGTCGAGCCAGTGACGCCAACGATCGCTGTGAGATCCGGAGACCGGAGTCTTTCATGCCTCGAATTGGTATCGACACCGGCGGCACGTTTACTGACCTGGTCATGCTCGACGAGCGCGCCGTCACGGTCCACAAGGTTCGCTCGACGCCCCACGACCCGTCGCAGGCCATTCTCCTGGGCATCCACGATCTCATGGGAAATGTCGACGGCGCCGATATCGTGCACGGCTCGACGGTCGCGACCAACGCCGTTCTGGAGCGCAAGGGCGCCCGCGTCGCGCTCCTGGCCACCGCCGGGTTCGAGGACGTGCTCGCCATCGGCAGGCAGACCCGCCGCGAGCTGTACAACATTTTTGTGGAGGATCGAAGGCCTCTGGTCGAGCCGGGGATGATTTTCGCTGTGGTCGAGCGCGTCACCGCCGAAGGGGACGTCGTCTTGGCGCTCGATCCAGCGGCAATGGGCGTACTTGCCGAGGAGCTGTTGCGGAGCGGCTCGGAGGCGGTCGCGATCTGCCTGCTCCACTCGTATGCCAACCCGGTCCACGAGCAACTCGCCGCCGATCAGTTGGCGAAGACAGGACTCTGCATCTCGGCTTCGCATCGTATCCTCCCGGAGTACCGGGAATTCGAGCGGTGGAGCACCACGGTGGTCAACGCGTACGTCACGCCCCTGATGGCACGGTACCTCTCCAGGCTGGAGGAGAAGCTGGCTCGTGCCCGACTGAGTCTCATGCAGTCGAACGGCGGGTCAATCTCGGCCGCCAGCGCCAAGGCGACGGCCGTCCAGACGATTCTCTCAGGGCCGGCAGCCGGCGTTGTCGGCGCGCGCGCTGTCGCCGAGGCCGCGGGCTTTTCTGCCGTTATCTCGTTCGACATGGGCGGTACCTCCTCAGACGTGTGCGTGATTGAGGGCGATCTCGGGGTGATGACGGAGTCAACGGTCGGTCATTTTCCGAAGCTCTTGCCGATCATCGACATCCACACCGTCAGTGCCGGCGGCTGGTGCATCGCATACGTCG